>JAKACR010000238.1 GCA_021821225.1 Bacillota bacterium
GATCCGCCCCATGAGAAAAATTCCTGTGATGAAATGTACAAGGATTGAGATATTGTCAATGTCCATCTCCCTGCCTGTCCACGTATAATCAGATTGTCCGCAGGAAAGCCATTTCAGTGCGCAGATCAGACTGTATTCGGCCATATGCGCGCGGGTGGCGGTCAATCTGTCGTCGGGGAGGGCATGGCGTGAAGTTCACGGTCGCATCATATTCGTTTCACGGTCTGTTCAAGGAAGGAAAGATCGATCTCTTCGGCTATCTGGAGAGCGTCAGGTACCGCTACCATCTTCACGCCGCCGATATCTGGAATATCATGCTGGAAAGTTATGAAGAAGACTACTTGCGAAAAGTGAAGGAGGCCATGGATGAACGGGAACTGTACCTGGCCAACCTGTGCGTCGACGGCGCCGAACTGTGGAATCCGGATTCCGAGGTCAGAGACCGCCTGTATGAGCATGCGCTCCAGAATCTGCGCGCGGCGGAGATTCTGGGCGCCCGGACTGTGCGGATCGACATGGGCGGAAGAGAGCTTGAGATGACGGACGAGCAATTTGCCTACACGGTGAAACGCTATCGCGAATACGCGCAGTTCGCGCATGACCGCGGATTCCGGGTCGGTCCCGAAAACCACTGGGGGGCGTCCCGGGTTCCGGAGAACATCCGGAAGGTCCACGAGGCGGTCGGCCATCCCGCTTTCGGCATCTTGCTGCATTTCGAAAATTGGGATGTCGACAAAGAAAACGGAGACTGTCTCTGCGCTTCCTACGCCTTTCATACCCACCTGGCCGCCTGGGTCATCCCGCGGTGCGCCGACAAACTGCAGATCCTTCAGGACAGCGGGTATACGGGGCATCTCGGCGTCGAACACCACTCCGGGAAGAACGAGTACAGCCAGGTGGAGTGGCAGCTCGCCTCCGCGCGCAATGTCTGGAGGAATCTGCAGTCGGACAGTCCTTCTTCGATGAAAGGCGCCAGAGGGGACATTGTCCATGGATAAAATACGCATTGGCGTGATCGGCGTCGGCCTGATAGGGAAGTCGCATCTCGACCAGTACGCCCAGTTGGACGGGGCCGGGGTGGTCGCTGCCTGTGATCTCAATGAAACAGAATTGCGGTCGGTGAGCGAGAAATACGGCATCCCGTACACGTATGCCAGCATGGACGACATGCTGGCGCGCGACGATCTGGATGCGGTTGATGTCTGCCTGCACAACAATCTTCATGCCCCGGCCACCATCAAGGCGCTTCAAGCGGGCAAGCACGTCTACTGTGAAAAACCGATCGCCGGATCGTACGCCGACGGGAAGCGCATGCTTGACGCGGCGCAGGAATGCGGCAAGCATCTGCACATCCAGCTCAGTTTTCTGTATTCTGTCGAGACGCGCGCGGCGAAAATTCTCATCGATGAAGGGGCGCTCGGACGTTTGTACCATGCCCGTTCCACGGGGTTCCGGCGCAGAGGGCGGCCGTTTGTAGACGGCTACGGGACAAAAGAATTCAACCAGAAATGCGTGGCGGGGGGCGGGGCGCTCATTGACATGGGCGTGTACCGCATCTCGCAACTGCTCTATTTGATGGGACGGCCGCAGGTCAGATCCGTCAGCGGGAAGACGTACCAGGAGATGGACATGGACGAGCGGCGCCGGGAGATCGGCGGCTTTGACGTGGAGGAACTGGGCGTCGGATTTGTGCGCTTTGAAGGCGGCGTCACGCTGGATATCATCGAGGCGTGGTCGATCCATCTGGGCGGGTTTGAGGGGAGCAGCCTGGTGGGGAACCGGGGCGGCATCCGATTTCCCGCACAGATCAACGAAACGCGCGTCCCCTTCACATTTCATTCGGCTCTCGGTGGCATGGACATGGACGCCACGCTCCAACTGAACGCTGCCAATTACCGTTGGCATCAACTGGAGGAAAATGCGGATGCGTACGACTCTTCGCAGCAGCACTGGATCGCCGCGCTGCAGGGAAGGGTTCCGCTGTTGCCCACGGCGGAACTGGCTCTGGAGACGATGCTGATCAGCGAAGGGATCTATCTCTCCGACCGGCTTTCGCGAGAAGTGAGCGCGGCGGAAATCGTGGAATTGTCCGTGAGCCGGCAGAAAGGAGATCTTAGGATCTGACGCGGGTCGGCGCTGTTCCCATCCATTTTTTGAAGATGCGGTTGAAGTGGGACGGATCGCAGTATCCCAGATAATCGGCGATCTCCCTGACCGTCATCTGCGTATGCTCAAGGAGATGCAGGGCGATGTTGATGCGGATCTGGTGGATGTACCGGAACGGGGTCGTGCCGGTCACTTCTTTGAAAAGAATGGTCGCGTAATTGGGGCTGACCTCGCCCACGGCGGCCAGTTCTTCGAGTGTGATGGCGCTGCGGAAATGGTACAGGATGTGGTCCTGCATTTTTCGCACGATGTGTTCTTTCGCCGGTGAACTGCGGCGCTCCGCCTGCTCTTGGGCGATCAGGGTCAGCAGTTCGGCGAGGATGTGGCCCGCCATCTGTTCGTGATACATTCTCTTTCCCAACCACTGGGCGAACATGTAGGCGAGCCTCTGTTCGACGTAGGCCGCGTTGCGCGGAGTGAAGCGAAATGCCTCGTCCGCCTGCCCCGTGGCGGCCAGGACTGTTTCGGCGGCGGATTGTTCCCAGGAAAACACCACAGTGTATTTTTTGTGTGCGATTCCTTGGCAATTGGTCCAGGCGCGATAGATATGTGACGGGATGAAGAACAGTTCGCCCTGTTGCAGGATGATCTCCTTCCCGCTGACCTGGTAGCTCACTTTTCCGTCGGTCACGTAGACGAGGGTGTCCAACCCTCTTGACCTGCCGATGCTCCATGTCGGGTCGATGTCGTGGTACACCCCGTGGATGTCGATCATTTCGTTTCTGTCTCCTTAAATCCGGGTATAGACCGTTTTGGCGGTTGTCCGAAAGTTTACATTGACAACGGGAGGGCGATGGCTGATGAAAATTCTCTATATCGACGTCGATTCGTTGCGTCCCGATCACCTGGGATGCTACGGCTATTCCAGGAACACCTCGCCCAACATGGACGCGCTTGCGGCAAGAGGAGTGCGCTTCATCAACCACTACGCGTCCGACGTTCCGTGCCTGCCGTCCCGCACGGCCCTGTTTCACGCCCGGTTCGGTTTTCACACCGGCGTGGTCAACCACGGCGGCCGGGAGGCTGATGTGCGCACGATCGGCGCGGACCGCCCGTTCAACTATCATCATACTCCGCATCAGGCGTGGGTGGATGCGCTCCGGTTCCTGAAGTTTCACACGGTGATGATCAGTCCCTTCCCCGGTCGACATGCCGCGTGGCATGTCCAGCAAGGATTTCTGGAGACGCACGATACGGGCAAGCACGCGGGGGAGACAGCCGGCGATGTCTCTGCGGAGGCGCTGCGCTGGATCAGGGAGCGGGGGACGGAAAAGGACAACTGGTTTCTTTATCTGAACTTCTGGGATCCCCACACGCCGTACCGCACCCCGGAGGAATTCGGGAATCCGTTTTGTGATGACCCCGCGCCGGAATGGCTAACGGAGGAAATCATCGCCAAGCAGCGGGACAGCTACGGTCCCATGAGCGCTCGCGATCTGCCCGAAGGCAGCAAGTGGCCGGGATTGCCGAAAGAGATCGCGTCCCGCGCGGATTTCAAAAACTGGGTGGATGGGTACGATACGGCCATCAGGCATGTGGATGAACATGTGGGGAAAATCCTCGCGGCCCTGGAAGAAGAGGCTCTGCTGGACGACACGGTTATCATCATTTCGGCCGACCATGGCGAGAATCAGGGCGAGTTAAACGTCTATGGCGATCATCAGACAGCGGATCACATCACCTGCCGGATTCCCCTGATCGTTGCCGGGCCCGATGTGCGACAGGGGAGGGTGGATGACGGGTTTCATTACCAGTTGGACGTCGGGCCGACGCTGGTGCAATGGGCCGGCGGCAAGCGGAGCGCGGAGTGGGACGGCGTGAGCTTTTTGCCGAGTCTCATTCGGGGCGAATCCGCCGGCCGACCCTGCCTTGTTGTCAATCAGGCGGCGTGGAGTTGCCAGCGGGCCGTGCGGTTTGACAACTGGATCATGATTCGCACCTATCATGACGGGTTGAAAGAGTTTCCCGAAATCATGCTGTTTGATTTGGATGACGACCCGCACGAGACAGTGAACCTGGCGGACAGTCGGCCGGATGTGGTGGGGAGGGGACTGCGGCTGCTGGATGTCTGGGTGGCGGAGCAGATGGCGACCTCGCGGGTCCCGAGTGATCCCATGTGGTGCGTCATCCATGAAGGCGGTCCGTATCATACGCGCGGGATGCGCGATGAATACCTGGCAAAACTTCGCGCAAAGGGGCGGCACGGCGCCGCGGACCGCCTGGATGGGAGTGAAATGAATTGATCACCTTCGATAAAGGAGTCACCCTCATCAACGGCAAACGCACCTTTCTTTACGGTGCCGAATTCCATTACTTCCGGGTGGATCCCGCGCACTGGAGAAACCGCCTTGAACTGATCCGCCAGGCGGGCTTCAACTTGATCAGCACGTACATTCCCTGGCTGTGGCACGAACCGGTCCAGGGTGAATGGGATTTTACCGGCAGGACGCATCCGCGGCGCGACCTGACGCAATTTCTCTCCCTGTGCAGGGAGATGGGATTCTACTGCATTGTGCGACCGGGTCCCTATGTGATGTCCGAACTGAAAAACGAGGGGATTCCGCAGTGGCTGCTCGACAGCCACCCGGAGGTCATCGCTCGCTCGCGCGACGGCAGCGTTCATCCGATG
>JAKACR010000239.1 GCA_021821225.1 Bacillota bacterium
GAAAATGGGGGGTCGCACAGGCGCTTTACGCTCTTGATGGATGACCGGGCGATGTGCGCTGGTGCATATCGAGTGGGCCTGCCGAATTGCAGGGCGCACGGAAGGACATGGGTACAGACAGCGCCGCAGGAGGAGGGAGCCGAAGGCTCCCCTTTATCATTTTACCCCTCATTCCCTTTCCCGTCAGGAACGAACTCCATGCGGTGGACCGTGTTGAACAGCAGCGGTCCGAGAAATACGGTGGCGAGCGCCATGGCGATGAGCGTTCCCTGTTCGGTTGCGCCGATCACGCCGTTTTGTTCGGCGATCACGGCGGCCGCCATGACCAGGGTGAAACGGGAGGACATCAGGAAACCAGCGGCGATCGACGTGCGCCACGAGAAGAAGGAGCGAAAAGCGAGGGCGGCCCCCATTTTTACAAGGATGCCAAGCAGCAGGTAAATGGGGAGTTGCAGGATCACCGCTGTGAAATGGACGCGAGTGAGGTCGAGTTGCATCCCGACGGTGACGAAAAACAGCGGCAGAAACAGCGCATACCCCATGGTTTCCAGTTTTGACCGCAGCGCGCTGTGGCTTTTGCCCGCGAGCAGTGAACAGACAAACCCACCGACAAATCCCCCCGCAATGATTTCCGCATGAAGCACGACTGTGGCAGCTCCACAGATTCCCATCATGGCGAGCGCCCCGCGAACGCCCAATTGCGA
Source organism: Bacillota bacterium (assembly GCA_021821225.1). The sequence continues at coordinate 705 of JAKACR010000239.1, forward strand.
TGACCGCACGATCGGATCAGATGGAGACAGCCGCCCGAGCAGCCACCGCCCGCCTGCAAAGAGCAGTGTCCCCAGCGCGATCAGGCCGATCAGTTGCAGAACGAGCGCGGACCATCCCGTCCTGTCGGGATGGAGAACGGCTGAAATGAGGACGGCGGTGGTAAAATCGGCCGCCATGGCGGAGAGCAACAGCGTCTGGCCGACGGGACGGGCGATCAGGCTCCGTTCGCGCAGAATCGGCACGATGATGCCGAGAGATGTGGTGGTGAGGATGAGGGCTGTAAAATTTACATTTTCCGCGAAACCAAACCAGTAGAGAAGATGGGCGGACAGAAGAGCGATCGCGCCCGACGCCAGCAGTGACGCGAGAGCCGGCAGGAACTCCGGATGCCAGCGACTCTGTTCCGGTGTAGCGGCGGGAGGGCGAATCTCCAGACCGGCGAGAAACATGAGATAGAGCAGCCCGATTCGCGTCACCACACGCAGCCAGTCTGGGGTGGCGATCATGTGGGCTCCGCTCTTTCCGACGGCGATGCCCAGCAGGATTTCCAGAACCGCAGTCGGCATGCGCAGCCATGGCGCGAAGCGAACGAGCAGGGGGGTGGCAAACGAGATGACAAATGCGAGGGAAAATGTCAGCAGTGCGGATGTCACAGGATTGCAACCTCCAGCCCGATGGATGCCGGTGCTGTGCGGGGATCATCGCCCCCGGTCCGGGAGATGTGTGATAAAGCCCGCGTGCACAGTGCGTATCATTATCCTATGCGAGACGGACTTTATCACATGTCTGCCGGATCAGTTGCATAGATTCTATCATCGCAGCGATTCTATCATTTCGGATGGAGCGGGTGATCGATATGAACAATAGGATGAGCTTCCGTGTGTCAGGAGACTCCCGCGGCGGATTGATTCTCAAAAGCCAAACAGACGAAGTGGACAAGCCTGAGCAAAGCGCCGCGCCCGCCGCGCCCTATGACGAAATACACGCGCCCGCGCCGGACGGTCAGTGTGACCGGGTGCGGCGCGAACATTCTGCCGCGGCGCACAGCGCTGTCTCCTCCGCCGTGAGACTGTCCGGCGGCACCGCGTACGGAACAACCGCCGCTGTGCTCCGTCCCCGCAGACAGATGGAGGGAAGCTTGCGGCGGCACTGGGATGCCGCATTTCGCGCTCTGGCGATGAGCTTGGGCATGGGGGCGGTGCTGTTGGCTATCGTGCACGCTCTGTCACATTTCACGCCGGTCTCCCCGGCGTCCGCTGAATCCGTCGGCGTTGCGGGCGGCGCGAACCGGATGGCCACTTCCGACGCCGTTTTGATTGATCTCGCCGTCGCTGAAAAACGGCTTGTCATTCCGCCGGTCAGACTGCCCGTGTTGGAGGCGGGCGTGTATTTCACGCGGGCCGGTGCGGACGGCGCTGCCGCTTCATTTGCCGACAGCGGCGTTCAAACGGTCATTTCAGGAACGGGCCCGTACACCCTGCTGATCGCCCCCTACGGATCGAGGGGGCAGGTTGCGCGGACGGAACAACTGCTCAGGAACGCTGAGGTGCCGTTTTTTGTCCGCTGGTGGGGGACAGGCGGGCAGGCTCCTCTGTTGCCGGCGTCGCTGCGCGTGCGCGCCGGTGCGGTGGAGCGCTGGTTTTTTGCAAATGAACAACTGCTCTGGTGGCTTGTGAATGGCGGCCACAACGCGAGCGTGGGGCGCGAGCTGCGGGCCGCCGCAGCAACCGCGCGGGCCAAGGCCGGCGTTTCCGTGCTGGACGGGTCTTTCGGTCGCCGCGTGGCGGATTTTTCCACGGCGGTGGACGATGCGTGGCGGCAACGAGGGACGAGTCTTGCGGAAGAGGCCGCGCAGACGCGGGCGCTCGTGGCGCTGGCCAGTCTGGAGTAGACTTTATCCCATGTCCCCTAGGGGAATGGGATAAACCAAGAATGGGCGTTTGCTTCTTTGCTTGAAACTTTTGCGCAAATGGAAGTGGGCGAGTTGCGGGGACATGGTATACTCGGATATGGACAAGCGAGATGCACTGTTTTATGGGTTAGGGCACGCTTGCTTCCCACAGAGCATGGCGACATAAGAAGATTGAGATACGGGGAAGGCTATATATGGAATCCCATCTGAACGGAGGGGGTATGTTGTCGGAAGAGAACATCATTCTCGCCTCTTCATCTCCGCGTCGCACGCGGCTGTTGCAACAGATCGGCGTCCCTCACCGGGCGGTGGCGGTGGCTGTCGACGAAACGCATCCGCCGGAATTGACGCCGCCGGACGTGGTGCAGCTGCTCGCGCGACGCAAGGTAGAGGCCGCGATCGCGCTCGGAGCGCGCGGGTTCATCATAGGAGCGGATACTTTGGTCGCAATCGACGGTTTGCTGCTCGGGAAACCGCGTGACAAGGAGGATGCGCGCCTGATGATGGAGCGTTTGCAGGGACGTCGGCATGATGTGTACTCCGGCGTCGCCGTGCGAAGCACGGCGACGGGCATGGAACGTTGCGGTTATTCTCATGTCACCGTGTGGATGCGTAACATTCCAGACGTGGAGATTGCGGCATACGTCGCATCGGGCGAGCCGCTTGACAAGGCGGGCGCCTACAGCATTCAGGGCATTGGCGCGATTTTCGTGGAGCGGCTGTACGGCGACTATTATGCGGTGGTCGGATTGCCGCTGGAACGGACGGTAAGTTTTCTCAGGGATCTCGGTTGCGCGTGGCAGACGGCCTCTGCCGTGGAGTAAAAAAGCGTGTGATTTCTTCCAGACGGGTGATCGCATGAACAGACAAACGCAAAACGGTAGTGGTACACTGCTGATGGCCGAACTGCCCGAGGAAGAAAGACCGCGCGAACGATTGCTCCGCCAGGGGGCCGCCATGCTGTCGGTGACGGAACTGCTCGCGCTTATCATCGCGACAGGAAGGCGGGGGGAGTCGTCTTTGCGGGTTGCGGAGCGGATTCTGGTGCGCGTCGGAGGTTTGCGCGAGTTGTTCGATGTGGATGCCGTAGAGCTGCAGGATGTTCCGGGCGTCGGTCCGGTCAAGGCGGTGACGGTGCTGGCGGCCGTGGAACTGGGACGCCGGTTGTACACTTCGAACGGAGGTGTCTTAAACAAAATCGGATCTCCGCAGGATGCCGCAACCTATCTGATGGATCGCCTTCGGTTCTTGCGCAAGGAGCATTTCATGACGCTTCATCTCGATACGAAGCACCAGGTTCTCGGCGAAGAGGTGGTTTCCGTCGGATCGCTGAACGCTTCCATTGTCCATCCGCGGGAGATTTTTAAAACGGCGCTCAAACGCAGCGCTGCCGCGGTAATCTGTGCGCACAATCACCCGAGCGGCGATCCGGCGCCGAGCGAAGAGGACATCCAGGTCACTCAGCGTCTTGTTGCGGCAGGCAAGATCCTCGGCATTGAGGTGCTCGATCACATCGTGATTGGGGACAAGCGGTATATAAGCTTGCGAGAACGCGGGTTGATGGCGATTGACTGATAACGTGTGAAGCAGAGGGGAGTCGAATAGTGGATGTTCGGTAATTTGAGGGATATGGGGATAGATTTGGGGACCGCCAACACTTTGGTGTACATGAAGGGCCGGGGCATCGTCGTTCGCGAGCCGTCAGTCGTCGCGATGAGGACGGACACTGGCGCGATTCGGGCGGTGGGTGACCAGGCGAAACGCATGATCGGCCGAACGCCGGGAAACATTGTCGCGGTGCGGCCGATGAAAGACGGGGTTATCGCCGATTATGAGATCACGACGGCAATGATTAAGCACTTCATCCGGCAGGCGCTGAAGAACAAGTCGATATTTGCCGGCAAGCCGCGCGTTATCGTGGCGGTTCCATCCGGCATCACCGCTGTGGAGAATCGAGCGGTGCTCGACGCGACGATCCAGGCGGGGGCGCGCGAGTCGCAGACGATTGAGGAACCGATGGCGGCGGCCATCGGAGCCGGGCTGCCCGTCGGCGAGCCGACGGGCAGCATGGTTGTCGACATCGGCGGTGGAACGACGGAAGTCGCCATCATTTCGCTCGGCGGCATCGTCACCAGCCGATCGATCCGGGTGG
>JAKACR010000240.1 GCA_021821225.1 Bacillota bacterium
CAAGCTGCTGCTTGGCGCGGCGCCGGTCGTCAAGCTGACGGTCGACGGTCTGTCCGTGCCACCCGTGCCGTCGAACTCGACATGGGTGTACAATTTTACGTTTCTGCACAGAAGCTGAACAGCGCATTGCAGGCGCGGGGAGGGGTCCGGGTGGCAAAAGACGCTTCATTTGACATCGTCTCCGAGACGGAGATGCAAGAGGTGCAAAATGCGGTCTCGCAGGCGCAGAAGGAATTGCAGGCGCGCTTTGACTTCAAGGGCAGCAAGAGCTCGCTGGAACTGTCGGATGACCAGATCACCGCCGTGGGAGACGATGAATACAAACTGACCAGCGTTCTGGATGTCCTGCAGTCAAAACTGGTTCGCCGGGGAGTTTCGCTGGAAGTGCTTGACTACGGCAAAGTCGAACAGGCGGCGCAGGGAACCGTCCGGCAGACGATCAAGATCAAGCAGGGTATTGATCCGGAGTTGGCCAAGCGCATCGTGAAGACGGTGAAAGATACCAGACTCAAGGTGCAGGCTTCCATTCAAGGGCAACAGGTGCGAGTCACCGGAAAAAACAGGGATGATCTCCAGTTGGTTATCAAACAGTTGAAGGAGATCGATTTTGCGACACCGCTGCAGTTTGTGAATTATCGGTGATCTGCGGCCAGTGGTCTTTTGTGAACGGCGCCGTCGCATTCCGACGCGGCCATTCTTTGACACTTTGCGCCTCTTCGGATATAATTAATCATGGTGAGTTGGGCGCATGTAAGTGGCGGCACTGTTCCGCTGCGTTTTTTTGCGATAAAAAGCGGAGAGTGATCGATATGCAACCCCGCCGTGTGGCTATGGTGACTTTGGGATGCGAAAAAAACGCTGTGGATTCCGAGGTCATGGCTGGATTGATGGAGAAAAAAGGGTATACAGTCACTGACAACCCCGAAGATGCCGATGTGATCATCGTCAACACGTGTGGATTCATTGACGCAGCCAAGCAGGAATCTGTGGAAGCCGTTTTGCGCATGGCGGGTGTGAAGGAAAAGGGCAAGCAGACTTTGATGGTCACGGGCTGTCTGGTGCAACGATACGCGGAGGAATTGGCGAGGGAGATTCCGGAGATAGACGGTCTGATCGGGACCGGGGACTTCCACCGGGTGACCGAGGCGGTTGAACTGGCGCAGCGCGGTGAAAAAGCCTGGTTCGTAGGGAATCCGGTGTATATTTACGATGAATTTACACCGCGGTTGCAGACGGACAGCGGATCTTCGGCGTATGTCAAGATCGCGGAGGGCTGCGACCATGCTTGCACGTTTTGTGTCATTCCTCTCATGCGCGGGAAATTCCGCTCTCGCACGATCGAAAGTGTGGCGGCAGAGGCGCGCCGTCTTGTAGCCCGGGGAGTCAAGGAAATCAATCTCATTGCCCAGGATTCGACGCAATACGGTCTGGATGTGTACGGGCGGCGCAGGCTGCCGGATCTGCTGCGGGAACTCAATGAAATTGAAGACCTGGAATGGATTCGGCTGCATTACGCATATCCGGGATTTTTCGGGGATGATCTGATCGCGGCTTTTCGCGATCTGCCAAAAGTCGTGAAATATGTGGACATGCCGTTGCAACATTCGGAAGACCGCATTCTGCGCGCCATGCGTCGGCCGGGATCCCAGAGCCGCATTCGCGAATTGATTGCGAAGATTCGCGAGAATATTCCGGGAGTCGCGCTTCGTTCCTCGTTTATCGTGGGTTTCCCCGGAGAGACGGAGGAGGAGTTCGCGCACCTCAAAGAATTTGTCAGGGAGATCGGCTTTGAACGGGTGGGCGTTTTCACCTATTCTCAGGAAGATTCAGCGCCGTCGGCCGACTTCCCTCACCAGGTTTCCGAAGCGGTCAAGGAGCGGCGCGCGAGCGAACTGATGGAGACCGCGCGCGAGGTGGCGGCGCTGCGCTTGCAGCGCCATGTCGGGGAAGTCCTTCCCGTCCTGATCGAGAGCGCCGCACAGGATGGGGGATACGTGGGCAGAACGCCGTTTGATGCCAGGGAAATCGACGGCTCGGTCTTCGTTTCGGGGGCGGCGGTCGAAGTCGGAACGATTGTTCCAGTGCGAATTTCCCACTCGTTTGAATTCGATCTCGCAGGGGAGGTCGTCTGAGGTGAATCTGGCTAATCGCATCACAGTGGCCAGAATCATCTTGATGCCGGTGGTCGTCGCGCTCCTGCTGATGCCCTTCCCGCTGTTCACGCTGCCGACTCCGGGGCGGGCGCTCACCGGCGGACAGTTATTGTCGACGTGCCTGTTTGTCATCGCGACGGCGTCGGACGGATTGGACGGGTATATTGCGCGGAAACGCAACATGATCACGAATTTCGGCAAATTTCTCGATCCGCTGGCGGATAAGCTGCTCATCGGCTCGGTGCTGATCGCGCTCATTCAACTTGGCGAAGTGCCCGCGTGGGTTGCGATTGTCGTCATTAGTCGCGAGTTTGCGGTGACCGGATTACGCCTTGTCGCGGCGGACACGGGTGTGGTCATCGCGGCCGGAACGCTTGGAAAATGGAAGACAAGGCTGCAGGTGGTGGGCGTGACGGCGGTCATGCTGGGGAATTACCCGTTTGTTTACACGGGCCTGCCGGTGGCGACGATCCTGCTGTATGCGGCTGTCGTCATGACGGTGATCAGCGGAGCGGATTACTTTGTGAAGAACTGGAGTATTATTGAAGCGGCACACTGACCATTTTTGGCGGTGAACGCGGGAGGAGCACAGTGGACGCCGAATTGATCGCCATTGGCACGGAAATTCTCTTGGGGCAAATTGACAACTCGCACGCGCGCTACCTTTCGCGCGAACTTGCGGCCATCGGTATCGCGGTGTACCGGCACGGCGCCGTCGGGGACAATGTGGAACGCGCGCGGGATGCCATTGCGCAGGCTCTGGAGCGTTCGGACATCGTCATCGTGACAGGCGGCCTGGGTCCGACGGAAGATGATGTGACGCGCGTTGCGGTGGCTGCGGCGACAGGACAGCCATTGACCTACTCAGAAGAGGCGTTTGAGCGATATGTGGCGCCGTATTTCTCCCGTCTCGGCAGGACGCCGGCCGCAAACAACCGTCGGCAGGCCATGCGGATTGGCGAAGCCGAATTTTTGCCCAATCCGCGTGGCACCGCGCCAGGGCAATACGTGCAAAGCGGGATGCGCCACATCTTCCTTTTGCCGGGGCCGCCGCTTGAGATGCGGCCGATGTTTGTGGAGAGTGTGCGGCCTCTGTTGGTGGCTCTGCGGGGTGCCGGGGCGATCTTCAGCCGGGTGATCCGCCTGTTCGGGATCGGCGAGTCGGATGTCGAGCAGCGCCTGCGAGATCTGCTCGAACAACAGGGCAATCCGACGATCGCCCCGCTGGCCGGGGAAGGCGAGATGGTGTTGCGGCTCACGGCCTCGGCGGCGGATGAAAGGGAGGCCAGACGGCTGATCGCTCCCCTGCAGGAGGCGGTTCTGGCGCGGGTCGGGCAGTACGTTTACGGCTATGACGATGAGACGCTTCCCGTCGTGTTGCTGCGCGCGCTCGCGGCCAGAGGGGAAACGGTCGCCTGCGCCGAGAGTTGCACGGGGGGCGCGCTTTCCTCCATGATCGTCGATATTCCGGGTTGTTCGAGCAGTTTTCGAGGCGCTGTCGTCGCGTACGACAACGCCGTGAAGGTGGGGACCTTGGGTGTTTTGTCGGCTGTGCTGGAGGCGGAGGGGGCCGTGAGCGAAGAGGCTGCGCGCCGCATGGCGCGGGGTGTGCGCCGGACGCTTTCGTCCGACTGGGGAGTGGCCGTGACGGGTATTGCGGGACCGGACGGCGGAACGCCGGAGAAGCCGGTCGGGCTCGTGTACATCGCGATTGCGGGACCGACCGTCGATCGCGTGTGCAAGCGGCTGTTTCCCGGAGATCGGGCGCAGATTCGCGTGCGCGCCGCAAAAACCGGGTTGCACGAGTTGTTGTGTTCTCTGTAGTACAAGTTGTTTTCTGTAGCACAAAATGGACAAAAATATCAAAGAAGAACTGAATGCTGAAGGAGCTAAACTGGATGACTACGTTTTTGCAATTCAATTTGAGCAAGAAATTGCAGGAAGCGATCGACGAAATGGGATATGAGGAGCCGTCGCCGATTCAGGCGACCTGCATACCGCTGATCATGGAAAACAAGGACGTGATCGGGCAGGCGCAGACAGGCACGGGCAAAACGGCGGCATTCGGCATTCCGCTGGTGGAAAACGCCACGACGGGACGGCATGTGCAGTCGATCATCCTGCTGCCGACGCGGGAGCTTGCGATTCAGGTCGCCGGCGAACTGCGCAAGATCGCGAAATTCAAACGGGCGCGCACGCTGCCCATTTACGGCGGACAATCGATCGGACACCAGATTCGGGCGCTGGAGCAGGGTGTGCAGATCGTGATCGGCACGCCGGGGCGCGTGCTCGACCATCTGCGGCGGGGCACGCTGAAACTGGACAAGGTCCAGACGGTGGTGCTGGACGAGGCGGACGAGATGCTCGACATGGGATTTATTGAGGATATCGAGGCGATCTTGCAGGTGACGCCGGCTGAGCGCCAGACGCTGCTGTTTTCGGCGACCATCCCGTCCGAGGTGAGGCGCCTTGCCAACCGCTACATGCGCAATCCCGAGCACGTGCAGATGACGACTAACGAGTTGACGGTCCCCCTGATCGATCAGGTGTACTACAAGGTGCTTGAACGCAACAAACTGGAGAGTGTCTGCCGCATCAT
>JAKACR010000241.1 GCA_021821225.1 Bacillota bacterium
CAGCCCTCCCAGTTCCCGTTCGTCAAGCCGCGCCGCAAACGCCCGCAGCTCGTCCGCCGCGAATCCCGTCGTTCCGATCACGGGCCGCACACCGTGCGCAATCGTCTGTTCCACCGTCACGAGCGCCGCTTCGCGGTGCGTAAAATCAATCAGCACATCGGGCCGTGTTTCAATACAGCACGCCTCGGCGTCTGTGTACACTGGCGTTCCGGTCACTGCGGGGGCGTCCTTTGCCCGCGTCCGATCAATCCCCGCGACCAGTTCCATATCGGACGCAGCGGCGACCGCCCGCGCCGCCTCCTGCCCCATTTTACCGCGGATGCCCGCGATGGCCACGCGGATGTTTTCCATCTGCCTCACTCCGATTCTCCCGGCCTGTTTTCGCGCTCGTCAATCCGCGTCCAGCGGTGCCTGTCGCGCGTGCTAAATTTTTCCATCACCGCGTCGTGCGCATCCTGCAGATCGATTCCGAGCGAATTGGCCAGGCATGCCACGACAAACAGGATGTCTCCCAGTTCCAGCGCGATGTCGCCCGCGGGTTCTTCCGGTTTTTTCGGTTTCTCTCCATGCGCGTGGTTTACTTCCCGCGCCAGTTCGCCCAGTTCCTCCGCGAGGCGCGCCACAAGGGTGAGGGGCTGGAAATAACCCTCGCGAAACTGGCCGATGTATTCGTCCACTTCGCGCTGAATCTGCCGCACGCTCTTGTCCAAAGTTCCACCCGGCCTTCCTGTTGACAGTATATCGTTATAACTGGTGGACAGCCATCATACTGTAACAAGGGCGGACAATGAGCTGTCATGGGAGGGGTCATTGGTGCACATGCGCCGCAAGCAGTGGGGAACGGTCACCACCGCCATTTTGGCCGTTCTCTTCACGCTCGCCCTGGTCATCTACCCGGAGCAGGGCCTGGGAGCGGCCGTGTCAGGGCTGAAAGTCTTCTGGGATGTCGTGCTGCCTTCCCTGCTCCCATTTTTTATCCTATCGGAAATCCTACTTGGCGTGGGCGTCGTCAATGCGCTCGGCGTGCTGCTTGAACCGCTCATGCGGCCGCTTTTCAGCGTGCCTGGCGTCGGCGCGTTCGCCCTGTCCATGGGACTCGCCGCGGGCTATCCGATGGACGCAGTCATCACGGCGAAATTCCGGCGCGCCGAGCTTTGCACTCAGATCGAAGGTGAGCGCTTGCTGGCGTTCACCAACACGGCGGACCCATTGTTCATGTTCGGCGCCGTGGCGGTCGGCATGTTCAAATCGCCCGCGCTCGGAGCCCTGCTCGCGATCGCGCACTACGCGTCCGCCGTCATTGTGGGGCTGACATTTAAATTGTACGGCAGGCGCGAGGAGAAACGCTTATGGCGCGAGCGCGCCGGCCGCGAGGCGGTGGAACCGTTCCTGCTTCGCCGCGCCTATCGCGCCATGGTCCGGGCGCGCGCCGAGGATGGCCGACCGTTTGGCAAACTGCTCGGCGATTCAGTGACCGACTCCATCCGGACACTGCTCATGATCGGCGGCTTTATCGCCTTTTTTTCCGTCTTTCTCCGCGTGCTGGACCAGATCGGGATCGTCGCGCTGGCCAGCATTCCGCTGTCCGCGCTGTTTGCCGCGCTGCATCTTGACGCCAGCCTCGTGACGCCGTTGATCAGCGGCCTGTTTGAGATCGACATCGGCGCCGCCGCCACCGCCGCCGCCACCGCCCCACTCATTGAGCGCCTGAGCGTCGTCAGCGCAATCATCGCGTGGAGCGGACTGTCGGTTCACGCCCAGGTGGCGAGTGTCCTGACGGATACCGATATCCGCATGCGTCCGTATTTTCTCGCCCGCGTGTACCATGCGGTGATCGCGGGTGTCCTGACGTATTTTCTGTTTCGCGCTGGCTTCGGGACTGGACTTTCCGCCTATGTGCCGTCCGCCATCGCGGTGATGGCGCCGCTTTCCGCAAGTGCGGCGTCTCACTGGGAGATGGCGGGAATGGCAGTCTCAACCTGGGCGGCGCTGCTTGCCGTAATCCTGGCGCTGTCCATTGCCGTCTGGCTGGCGGGACGGTGGAGGTGCAGGTACAGGTGAAACATCCGGTCCACCACCGGGAGGGACACATACACGCTGTGCCGCCAGATGAACGGTTCATCGGCCAGTGACGGTGTCGCCACACGCGCGCCGTCGATGGACAGTCCGATTCCCTCATAGCGCAGCGTCCCCACCATATGCGTCGTCGGCGTGGCGCTCCGGGATGCAGCAGGCGCCACGCCAGTCGCCGGCGGCGGTGCGGGCGCAAGGAAGACGGACCGCGCATCCTCCTGCCAGACGGCCTGGAACCCAAGCGTACGGGCAAGGGATGCCAGTGGCAGGTACACCTGTCCGCGTACTGTGATTGGAGGGGAGGCCAACGCGATCGACCGCCCGTTTTCCGTGATTCCGTAACCGCCTTCTATCAATTGGGTTCGCACGGCGTCAAAGGTGACGCGCTGCCGGTATCGCGTGAAGACATCCTTCAATCGGCTTGTAGGCAGGAATCCGCGCATCGGCGGGCCTGTCACCGTCTGAACGCTCACCGTACGCGGCAGACCCGGTGAGAGAATGCGCACGACCTCGCCTGGCGCAAGGGCTGTCCGCCTTCCGGAAAGTTTGCTTGACGCGTACAGCACGGCCCTTCCGGACAGCACAGCGTATCGTACGGGTACGAGTGCAGCCAGTCCGTGCGACTGCACCGCCTGGACGAGACTCTTTGCGATCTGCGCCTGTCCGTACGCCGTGGGATGGACATCCTGTTCCAGCACGCGCACATCGATCAGTTGCGAGCCGTTGAACAACGAGTACACATCAATCACGGGAAGCTGGAACCACGCGGCTTCCCTTGTCAGGATCCGGTTCATGGCGCCGATCGCCTGTTCTGACGCGGAGAACAACGGCACGCCGGGAGGAAGCGGATCATACAGATTAAGCAACACAATCTGCCCGCCAGTGCGTGCCCGCACCGCCTGCAGCAGTTTTGTAAAAGACGATGAAAACCGGGCGATTGCCGTGCGAAGCTGCTTCTGGACAGGAGCGGGCAACGGACGCTGGCCGGCGAGATAGGATCCGGCGACGCGCAGCAGATCGTTGCTGCCGATGTCGATGGTCACGAGGCTCGCCTGGCGCAATTGTTGATTGAATTGTCCCGACTGGACCAGTCTGAGCAACCCGTTTGTAGTCAATCCGGGAATGCCGTCGTCCACAGTCTTGTCGCCCAGTGCCTTGCCGGCTAGGAAAGGATACGCCAGGCTGGATGGCACGGTCTGCGGACCGGGCGACAGATTGTAGCCGAATGTGATCGAATCGCCCAGGGCGACATAAAGCGGACCGCCAGCGGCGGAAGCGGCGGCGGTCGTGCCGGCGAAAAGTCCAAAAACCGAAAGAACGGCTGCGACAGAGAGCAGCCCGCGCGTCAGCATCCCGACCGACCTCCCCGTCCGAAATCGGATTCATCGTGCTCGACGCAAGTCGAGACGCAAATTCTGCCTTTAGAATACCCTGTGCGTCACGATCTGGTCCAGCATGACGAACAGGCCGACCGCGATGGTGTAGTAGCCGAACACATTCAATTTACCACGCCTGATCCACCGCGTCAGGAAGCGGATCGCCAGGTAGCCGGTCGCGGCGCTTGCGAGCATCCCCGCCAGGAGAGCAGGCGATACCGCGGCCAAAGACAGCTTGCGCGCCTCCCACAATGTCGCGCCCGCGATAGCGGGAACAGACAGCAGGAAGGAGAAATCAACCGCCTCTTCGCGCTTGATGCCCAGTGCGAGCGCCGTCGCCATGGTCAGGCCGGAACGCGACAGCGCGGGCATGATCGCGGCGCCCTGCGCGCATCCGATCCACAGCGCTCGCCTGCCCGTGAGAGAACGCCCAGGAAAGTCTGCTAACGCTCCGTCCACACGCCTAGCCTCAGCCCATAAAAGCAGCAGTCCCGTGATCACGAATTCAATGCCGAGTGTTGCGCCCGAATGGAACACGCGCGCAAATTCTTCCTCCAAAACTATTCCGGCGAGCACGGCGGGCGCTGTCCCGATAAAAAGGAGGTGCACCAGCCGATCCCGCGGTTGCCGCACGAGGCGCCAGAGTGTGCGCCGATAGGCGAACACCACGGCAATCAGGGTCCCGGCGTGAAGAAAAACGTCAAATGCCAGCGAATGGTCCGCGATCCCGAAGATGCGGCTGACAAGCAGCAGATGCCCTGAACTGCTCACGGGCAGAAACTCTGTCAGGCCCTGCACCGCTCCCAAAAACAATCCCTGCGAAACGTTCATCGCGACCACTCCCCTGCCCCACTGAGTTCACAACCCTCTTCGGACAACCTACAACCTGTCCCTGGGAACATGTGTATGGCCGCGTCTGGCCGGACATGCCCATGTGCGACGGTCTCCTGGCAGGGACTCTCCCTCTGCGGGCGGCTCCTCGGCGGGCGGCATGGCGCGGGACAGGCGGGAATACGTATAGCCTTAGAGGTGGGTGAGACATGATGTCGCGCGCTGAGTGGCGGCTCGCGTTACAGATGGGCGCCACGTACATCGGCACTGTTGTCGGCGCCGGATTTGCTTCCGGTCAAGAGGTCCTGCAATTTTTCACCCGCTTCGGCACGCCGGCGTTGTTCGGAATCGCCGTGACGACCGCTCTTTTCATCCTGCTCGGAGGATTCATCATGTCGCTCGGGCGGTGGCCGGGAAATGGCACGTTCGGCGCTGTAGCCGCTTCCCTGCTC
>JAKACR010000242.1 GCA_021821225.1 Bacillota bacterium
TCGGCAAGCTTCGCGTCACAAGCCGCGCCCAGGCTGTCGCCTACGCGGTCCGGGAAGGGCTGATTCCCGCCCGCGGCGAATCCCCCGACTTTCAGGACGAAGCGCCGTGTCCGCCGGAAGCGTGACACGGACAGGCGGTGACAGAACTGCCGCAGACGACAGAGCCGCAGTCTGCCACAGACATCCGCTCATGGGCCAATGCCGGTCCAGTTGTCGTTTGGCGGTGTTTCCCGGATCAAAGGGCAGGCGACATTCACAGCCACCGACCCGCAGCCTGGCTCAGTGCAGTTCATCGCGAGCGACATGAGCACACCTCAGATAGTCGCCGACCGCGGTCACGGTCAAGTGGCAGGTTCCCGACGTCGAGAAACTGCCACGTCCATCCTCGCGGCGGTAAACTGAACCAACTGCTCGACCAGTCCCGCGAGACGGTTGCGGCATTCATGCCGCAACCCCGGCGGATCGCCTGGCAGCACGTCATCAGGATCGACGATGAACTGGCCGGGCAACACGTAACCCGACAATGAACGCATGACAAGGCGCAGTTGGTTGAGCGCGTTGATTCCACCCTTGCCGCCGCCCGACGAGGCAAGAATCACGATTCCCTTTTCGGCAAACACGTCGCTTCCCAGAAAATCGAGCGCGTTTTTCAGTGCGCCGCTGATGCCGTTGTGGTATTCCGGCGTGCAGATCACCATGCCGTCCGCTGCGCGCGCATCATTTCGCAGTTTCACCAGGGCGGGGTATGGACCACCTTCTTCATCCATTTCAAACAGAGGCAGCCGGTCATGGCGCACATCAAATGACAACAGATCGATGTTGCGATCACGGACCAGGTCTTCGACGGCCCGTGCGAGGATCCGCGTGTTCGCCTGTTTGCGCGGACTGCCGCACATGACGAGAATTTTCATCATATATGCCCCCGTTTCCGCTGATGATCATTTTGCGTCGTCACGCCGTTTTTTTCATCGTCGGGAAGAAGGAACCCGCATACACAAAAGGTCCAACCTCCATAAGACGGACCGCCGCTGAGACTTTCGTCGCAATGGTTTACCATAAGCCGGCGCGATCAGCCGCCGTCCCGGCCTTTGACGACATAAAGCGCCGCTTGGGTGCGGTCGCTCACCCCGAGTTTGCCCAGCACGCGGGTCATGTGCGACTTGACCGTCTTCTCCGAAATGCGCAGGAGGACCGCGATCTCCTTGTTGCTCATGCCTTTTGCCACAGCGCCCAGCACTTCCTGTTCACGCCGCGTCAAACGTTCCAGACCCGCGGGCGGATGGCCCGGCGGGATAGACAGCGAGGCGACGTGCTCCATCAGGTTGGCCGAAATATCCGGGCTCAACTGCACATTGCCGTTATACGCCCCCCGGATGGCTTCCGCAAGCTGGTCGGGTTGCACATCCTTCAGGAGATAGCCGACCGCTCCCGCCTGCAAGGCCGGGAGAATATGATCAAAATCGGCGAAGCTCGTGAGCACGACCACCCTCACCTCCGGATGCCTCTGACGGATGCGCGCAGTCGCCTCAACCCCGTCCACGACAGGCATCACCAGATCCATCAACACCACATCGGGACGCAGTTCATCGACTTTCTCCACAGCCTCTTTCCCGTCGCGCGCCTCGCCGACCAGCTCAAAATCAGGCTGTGTGCCGAGAAAAAAGGTAAGACCCTTCAGGACGACCAGGTGATCATCGGCCACGAGAACGCGAATCTTCATGCCCATCCGCCTTTCCCGACTGAGGAATCGCCGCCTTGATGCGCGTGCCGCCCGGCCCGCTCTGCACCGTGAACGAGCCGCCCAGAGCTTCGGTTCGCTCCCGCATGGTCCTCATCCCCATGGCGGACTTCCCGTTTTTCTTGTTGACGTCAAATCCACCGCCTCCGTCCACGACCTCCATCAGAACCTTTCTTCCCGATGTGCGCAGGACGATGTCGGCAAAATCGACGCGGGCGTGCTTTCTGACATTGTTCAGCGCCTCCTGTCCGATGCGCCAGAGCGCCTCCTCCACCGCCGGGGGCAATTCCCGCACTCCCCTCACCTGTTCGCGGACGCGAACGCCGATACTCTCGCCGTATCGCTTCAGCGCCGTGACGAGCCCTTGTTCCAATCCCTCAGGCCGCAATTGCCAGATCAACGAACGCATTTCCTCCAGCGCCTTTTGCGCGAGCGACTGAATTTCCAACAGGTGCAGCCGGCGATCTCCGGCGTCGTGAATCATCATCGCCTCTGTTCCACGCGCGATGAGCGTCAGCGAAAACAGGTATTGACATACGGAATCGTGCAAATCGCGCGCCAGGCGATTGCGTTCCTCAATGCGGACCAGTTTGCGCCGTTGTTCCACCAACAGGAGATTCTCGAAGACGAGTGAAACATGATCCGCGAGCGAACGCAACACATCCAGATCGACCTCGTCAAAGTCACGCCGCCGCGGACTGGCGACAAACAGCGCGCCGAACAGGTCGCCATGCAGCCGCACAGGCACGGCCACCGCAGAGCGAAAGGCGGGTATGCCATGAACGATCGCGTCGCAGCTCACATCGCCTACGTCTGGCACAGACACCATCCTGCGCTCGCGAAACACGACCGCAACCGGATGCGCGTCCGGAAGCGCGCCGCTCACATTCAGACTGATCTGCCGCATCTCGCGCCCAACGCACAGTGCGCGGATCGCCACACCTTGGGGCTCCTCGGTGAAAAACGCCACGGCTGACCAGTCAAACGCTTGCGCCACACATGCGGCCGATTCGCGAAGCACACTGTCCACATCGCGAATCTCGTCAAGTTGGCGCATGACCTCGCCAAGTTTCAGATAATAGTGCGCCCGCTTCTCCTGGATATGATAGAGTCTCGTCCGCTCAATGGCCGTGCCGATCTGGTACGCGACCGACTGCAGCAGCGTGAGCTCTTCCGCCGAAAAGTGTTCTTTCCCTGGAGAGGCGACGTTGAGCACGCCGCACTGCCTTCCTCCCGCCTCAAGAGGAACCGTCGCATGATGCGTGATCCCCGCTATGTCGCCCCATTTGAACCGAAGCGCATTTTCGACGCGCTTGCACCCGATCGTGTTGGCCGCGCTGTGAAGTTCACCCGCCCACAATCGCGTCAGGCACCAGCAAGCGTCTGTCCGCATGGCCAGTTTGCCGTTCGAACTCAAAGCGGGGGGAAGATGGCAGTCAGCCGCACAGGTGTAGTCCGGCTCATGTTCCGACAGGAGAATCCAGCCCGCTTCGAGCTCCGTCACTTGCAGCAGTTTCTCCAACACCGAGTTCAGCATTTCATTCATGTCGTTGCTGGAATTGAGCGTTTCCGCAATCTCTTTCAAAATCAGCAGTTCATTCTCGTCCCGTTTACCCGCCCTGTCCATGCCGGCCTCCCCGCAATTTTTCCTCCTCGTCCGCGTCCACCCTCATATACCGTACACGATTTGCAGCAACGTCTGCCACAACGACACCCCGGCGATGCGCGCCGCCTCCAGCAATTCTCCCGGCACACTGGAGAACGCGGCCGAGTACACTATCATCGAACACAAGGAATTCGTATGTCCGCCATGAAATATACTTAATTTATGGAATAACCAAGAATCTGCGCTCCACAGGGCAATGGGTGCAAGCGGCACGGTGGCCGTCGCCTTTTTGCTCATGCTCATCGTGCTGCTGTTCGCGCGCAGGCGCACGCCAGAGTCGATCCCCTGGCTCAGGCAGAAAGGTTTTACTAATTGTTACTCATCATCAATATTTAGTTCGTTTTGCTCGCAGCGCCGCAATGGCCCACAGCACAAACACCAACTCGATAATGATGGCTGCCGTACCCAATGCCTTCAGATTCATGAACGTGGGGAGCACGGTTGTCGCCAGGACGTGCCGTTGCGGATGACTGGCGCCGCCTGGCGCCGGGTGTCCTCCGAGATTAAGCAGGAACACCGCAAATCCGGGACTCATGTCCATTACAAGTTTGATCACGGCGGCGCCGCCCGCCATCACGATGCCCAGCACCCAACCCCACCAGCGGGCGCGCTTCAGGACGCCGATCAGGGCGATCAGCGAACCGACCGTATTGATGAGAAACAAAATGCCGAGCAGAGGATGGGCGCCAATCATTGTCACAAAGAGCGCCAAATGGATGTAGAACGCTACGAACAACAGTACCGCGCCCACACCCATGGAAAATCCCGTCGATTCAACTCGGGACGGTGTCCCCGTGTTTTCCGTCACGACCTGCCGCTCCATTTGTATCGCGCCTCCTAATCGCTGCGTGCCAAGATTCTGTGAGGGAGCGGCGTCCGGCCGCCATCAACCCCACCCTGGATATGACCGTAGGACCAGCATAGCGTTATCTTCCCCGCCTGAGCCCTGTCACGTTGCGGTCGAATAGGCACAGCGCCTGTTCGCGAAATCTCACAACCAAAGCATAGCGGGAATTCAAGGGGCACGACGACAATCTATGCCGTTTATGAGAATATTCTAATTTTAATGCGCAAAATTCTTCCCTGCTTCGATGCGTTCCCCGTTGTACTGGACGTGCTGATTGATGCTGGCGTTGCCGTGCCCCTCTCCCCCCACCCTACAACTTGATTCAGCGCATGTCAATCCTGCGCCTTCGCACATGCCGCGCCCGACGGCAGTTCAGCGTCCTTCTTCACCATCTACTTGTTCTACTTTCTCTCGAAGGGACACACCGTGGAGCATCGCGGTCGAACAAGCACGCCGGTTCGACCGC
>JAKACR010000243.1 GCA_021821225.1 Bacillota bacterium
GAATCCCGCCGCGAGCAACAACAGGACCAACAGGCTCAGATTGACGATCAACACGGTGACGGATCGCAGGCGGCGCGTGAGCGCATTGACGATAAACACCGACGAGATCGCCACGAGAATCCCCCAGGCAAAATACGTGACGCCCAAGGCCAAGGCCGAGATGTGCGGCAGGGTCAAAGGTGAGTAGGCGAGAATCGTGAAGAAGGCATAGCTGTAGCTCAAGCCGATGAGCGCGTTGGTGAGCACGGCCCTGTGCCGCAGGGCGCGAAAGATGTCCCTGGCCGTGCGCGGCTGCTCCCGGCGGGATGGCTCTGAAACAAAGAAAACCGTCAAGAGAAATCCCACAGCCATCAGAACTGCCGTACCAAAAAATGGATAACGCCAGGAAGCCGAACCGAGAAGCCCCCCCAACAGCGGGCCGGAAGCGATTCCAAGCCCGAGCGCCGCCTCGTACAGCGTGATGGCTGCGCCAGTGCGGCCTGCGGACAGTCCGACGATCAAGGACAGCGCGGTGGACGTGAAAAAGGCGTTGCCAAGACCCCACCCGCCGCGAAACAGAGCCAGCACACCGATCGAGGGCGACAGACCGGACGCGGTGGCAAACACGACGACCAGCCCAAGCCCGAGCAACATGGTCAACTTGCTGCCCAGCCGCGTTCCCACAACCCCGGAAAGCAGCATGGCCACCGCCATGATGGCGAGATAGGCCGTGAACATCCACTCGATCTGGACGGGAGTGGCTCCCATCTTACGGCCGAGAATCGGCAAAATAGGATCGACGACGCCAATCCCCATAAACGCCACAAAGGTGGCAAAAGCGGTCGCCCACACGGCCGGAGGAAAGGAGAATTTCAATTCACTACACCACCCTATGCATGATGAAAAAGCAAATATGAAAGAGAGACAGCGCAAGGATTTCTTACGTCCACGTCAATTTTCAACATTGCCATTGTCCATGTCAAGCGTCTATCAAGCATCTGCGGCGCGAATTGCGTCTTCGACGCGAACGCAAAACAGCGCGGTGTGGCCACGGAAAGAAGTGTATATTTATCTGGACAGGCTTTTATAGATGTTGTTCAAAAAAGGGCAGGCTCTTATACAGCTTGCCCGACCCAGCGCGGCAAAAATCGTATCGACGGGTAACCTGCCCAAAGGATGTGAGACAAAACGGATGGAGCGAAGAAGCGAAGAGATCGGTCCCCAACTGCTGGCCGTGAAGGCGCCCGTCAATCTCGGTGACGCTCTGTTCCCCCGTCTGCTCGCCGCCGTCGCCACCGGCAGACAGGAACAAGCACTGCGTTACCATAAACGAAGCGACGCCGTGGCGAGCCTTCTCGCCGATCTGCTGACCCGTTTTGCCGCCGGCGTCGCCCTCGGAATTGCGCGCGATCAGATGGCTTTTGCGGCGACGCCGCACGGAAAGCCCATCTTGGCTGGCCATCCGGATTACCATTTCAATATCTCCCATTCCGGGTCATGGATTGTCTTGGCGCAGCACCCGGCGGATGTCGGCGTGGACGTGGAAATGATCAGACCGGTCAATCTGCGCATCGCAAAGCGGCATTTTTCCGCAACCGAAACGGCCGACCTGCTGGCGCAAACCACAGCAGAACGCCCGGGGTACTTTTTTGATCTGTGGACGCTCAAGGAAAGTTACGTCAAAGCGATCGGCACGGGCCTGCGCATCCCACTGTCGTCGTTCACTGTGCGCAAGACGGACAGCGGCATCGCATTGACCAGGCACGATCCGCAGTTGCCCCTGTACGCATTCCGCCAGTACGACATCGACCCCGCCTGCAGGCTCTCCGTCTGCGCAGCGATCGACAGCTTCCCGCCGCACGCCCGGCTTGTCGCATTTTCCGAACTCTGCGCCTACCATGGCATAGCGTGCGCCGAGCCGGAGAAAAAGTCCGGAATCACCACCCCGTCACAGTGACGCTCCCAACCACGCGGCCAACAGGCCCGTTGCGGCGCTTGCGGCAAAGTACAGAAACAGCGTCCTGTGCGCACGGCGGTCCCGTAGTGCCGTACCCTCAAACATGAACGTGGAGAATGTCGTGTACGCGCCGATGAATCCGATACCGACCCCGCTGCGCAACCACGCATCCACTGGATTGTGCGGGCGGGCGACGACAGAGATATAACCCAGACAAAACGCCCCCGTCACGTTGATCAGAAAAGTCGCCAGCGGGAAACCCATCCGCCACCGGGCATTGATGCGATTCGTGATGAAAAAGCGCGCGCACGCGCCGAGCATGCCGCCGACGGCGACGCCTCCCCACTCGATCAAGCACTTTCCCCCTCATTTAATCTGCGCGACGGCTTTTGCGTCACTCCAGAGTCCGGAACCATCACGGACGACTTTTCCCTTCCGCCGCTCAGTCTGCCGCCGAGCAGCGCAAACGCAAACCCGCCCACCAGGCTCAGAAACAGATAAAGGATGGCCAGCGACATGCGCCCCTTGGCGAACAGCGCGTCCGTCTCCACGACAAACGTGGAAAATGTCGTGTACGCCCCGACGATTCCCGTTCCCACACCGGCCCGGAACCACTGGGGCAATTTCCACTTCCAGATCGTGACCGTATAAAACCACGCCAGAAAGAAACTCCCCGACCAGTTGATCAACAGTGTGGCCAGTGGAAACCCGTGAGCGGGCGCGATCCAGACCTCCAGCGTTTCGCGCAACAGCGCCCCCAGGACGCCTCCGGCGCCGACGGCCAAGTACTGTTTTGCCGCCTCGACCGTTGCTGTCTTCATGCCGATTGTTCACTCCCGCCTGTATAACCCGTATTCCACAAACGCCTGTCAAGCAAAAAACCCTGCAAGGAACCGCCGCCTGACATGCGGTCAGCCATCCTTGCAGGGGCCATCATCCATTGCCGGAATTTCGCGAGCTCCATCGCTATGAAACTATTAGAGATTGTCCGAAATGCTCTCTGTTAGGCAGCTTAGTTCAAGTTTCTCGGGTTGTCAAGCCGTCTGCCGTCTGCCGTGCTGTTCGTCTGCCGGAGAGGGGCCTGAGAGGACAACCCGCTTTTTGTGCAGCGCATACGCCAAACGCGCGGCGGTTACTATAAGAGCGTGTTCAAAAAGGGGACAGGGGCTAAAGTCCTCTTTGCAGGCGATCTGATCCCATATATCGCGTTTGAGGCTTTAGTCAAACGCGATATCCACTGTCACTCGCCTGCTGGAATTGGGTTTATCCCATGTCCCCGAGCGTACGTTTTTGGATACGTGAGGGAGCATTTCTGGCGATGACGCGGCAATGCGCCGGAGAGTTCTGCCCCCTCTTTGAACAACCTTTATAATGCCCGTCCAGCCCCATTTTTGCACGACCTCAACTGCAGGAGGAACACGCATGCAAGGCACAAAAAGCGGCCGTCCGTTCGACGTTTCCAGACGCCGGATCGGCGCACGCCAACCGGAAAAGGGATTGCTCACCCTTTCCGAACTCATCCTCATCGGAATCGGCGGCATCATCGGCGCCGGGTTTTTCCTCGGCTGCGGACTGCCCATCCGCATCGCCGGACCGGCCGTCCTGATCTCCTTCGTGATCGGCGGGCTGCTCACCGCCCAAGTGACAGGCGCGCTCACATCCATCGCGTCTTATCATCCCGTCGAGGGTTCCTTCAAGGTTTTCGCGGATATGTACGTGGGATCGTTTGCGGGGTATATGCAGGGCTGGATCTACTACATCACCAGTGTGCTGACCATCGCCAGCGAGGCTGTGGCCATGGGTGTCTTCACGAAGATGTGGTGGCCCGGCATTCCGCTGTGGGCTTCCTCGCTCATCTTTTCGGCGGTCATCCTGTCCATCAATGCACTGGGCGTACAGAACTTCGGTCGCGTGGAGTCTTTCATGAGCGTCGTCAAAATTGCCGCGCTCGCCGGTTTCATCGTGTACATCGCACTGCTGCTGCTGCCACATATTTACGGAACGGCAGCCGGCCGGGCGGCTGGTGCGGGAATACACCTTGTGCAAAGCGACGCCTTTTTCCCACACGGAATCTCCGGCATCCTGCAATCCATGCTGATCGTCGTCTTCGCCTATGCGGGCATTGGCGTCTTCGCCACCGCCGCCTCCAAGGTCCGGGATCCGCGCGTCATCGACCGCGGCGCCCTGTGGACCATCGTCCTGCTTGGCGCGCTGTACATTACGGCAATCGGGCTGCTGCTGCTCATCGAACCCTGGCAGACCGTGAACACCCGCATCAGTCCGTTCGTGCTGACGCTGGAGCGCGCTGAAGCGCCGCTTTGGGCGGGGGTGTTCAACGCGGTCATACTGGTGGCGTCGTTCAGCGTAATGGCCGGGGCCGTTTTTTCCGCCAACCAGATCCTTCACAGTATGGGAATGGACCGCGAAGCGCCGCGTTTTGTCACCCGCGTTTCGCGCGGCGGCGTCCCGTCCGGCGCGCTCGCCTGCACGGCCGGCGGTATCCTTCTCTCCATCGGAGCTGCCTATCTCCTGCCGTCGAACATCTACAACTTTCTGATCAGCGCGTCGAGCTTCATGACGTTTTTCTACTGGTTCCTCATGCTCTGGACGTTTCTCAGTTGGCGGCGGACCCCAGAGGGACGGCAATCGCGCAAATCCATCCTCGCTTTCGGACAGCCCTACTCCACCGCGCTCTCCATGCTGCTGATCGTCATTTTGACGGGGTACGCCCTGCTGCAGCGCGACCAGCGCCTCGCCTTTTACGCC
>JAKACR010000244.1 GCA_021821225.1 Bacillota bacterium
TCTACGGATGATGGCTCGACAGATCAAATGGGGGCGGATTGTCCGCAAAGGCGCGCTTGGGATACTGGCGCTCTTGGCGGGGGGGCGCCGTGCGCGTCCGCGCTGGCGGCCGGAGGCGGTGCGTCCGCGCATGCCATCGGCCATGCAGGCGGTTCTCTGCGAGGGTACACACACCTTGACGCTGCAGAGGTCGACGCCTACTCCCGGCGTTTCGGCAGGGATCATGTGGCAGACGCGGTCGAGATCGCGACGGGCGGCAAGCAGGACCTGATCGTCGTTCACCAACCGCCGTCGCACGGCGGGTTGGCCAATATGATCATCACGGTTGTCGAACCGAACCGGCGTCTGTACAACTTTTCCGTCGACGCACAGTCTGGGGGCGCGATCCGGAAGGCGATGACCCGATCGGGGGAGATGGCGGCCGTGTTTGCCCAGGCCGGCGCCCACACGCAGCGGCTGTACGTGTTGGCTGCCCATGGAGGTCAGCCTTCGCTGATCGGCCGTTTCTCCGGCGACTCCGGTGTGACGGTGTGGCTTCAGGACGGCCAGCTTGAAATTGCGACCAACAACAGCACAGGCGTCATGTTCAAGGGGGCGAACGGCCGGCCGGATGAAAAGGCGCGCGTCACACTCACGCGGTACAACGGCAGCGCATTTGCGTCGGTCGGCGGGTTCACGGACGGGGTTTTCCAGTATGAGCCGTCTATGCAAACCAGTCCGCAATACGATGCGGCGGCGTTTATCGAGCAGCGCATGATGGGCTGTCGGTCGATGACTACTTGGCGACGCTTCCGCCGGAACTGGGCCGGGCTGTGGAAGAAATCGGACTGGGTGGTCTTGATGCGCCCGCTGTTCGAGAGCTCTGCACGCTGGCCGATGGTATCGTGCGGATGGTGGAACGGGAGTGTTTACAGGGGAATTGAGAGCCGGCGGACGCTCCATTTTCGCCCTGGTACAGCTATCCGAAATGGTCAAAGAGCGTATCCTGCCATCGGATAGCCGTATGATCCCCTTTTTGAACGCTCTGTAGTATGAACCGGACACGGGAAAATAAACCAGTCCTTTTTTGAAATTTATCTTTGCAATTATTGCGGATGTGATGTTATAATATTTCATGTCGCAAGATACGCTGGATTCCCAATCGTCAGACACGACACTGGTGCCGGGGTAGAGGTGTCCACCTCATGCGAAACCGCATTCATGTCCTGTGCTTTCAATTCTTGCGCCGCAATACGCAACACGCGGGGACAATAGCATGTTCACGGAGGAGTGCCATATGATTCGCCATTATGAAGGCGGGGACGAACAGGCCATCGTCGCGCTCTGGAATCGGGCGATGCCCGCCGATCCCATCACTCTGCCCCTGTTTGTCCGGCGTGTCCTGACTGACCCCAATTTTGATCCGCAGGGGGTGATCGTATGGGAGGAGGACGGCGCGGTGGCCGGATTTCTGCTGGCCGTCGTGCGCCGACTGCCCATGGCCGGAACGGACCTTGAACCTGAGAACGGGTGGATCACGGCTTTCGCCGTGGCGCCGGAACATCGGGGGCGCGGCGCGGGGAGCGCCCTGCTGGCAGCGGCCGACGAATTCTTCCGCAAAACCGGTCGCCGGCGGGTTTCTTTTTCACCCTATGCCCCGAACTATTTTCTCCCCGGCATCGACCCGGCGGAATATCCGACCGGAAAGAGACTGCTGGAGAAGGCGGGATTCCGCACAATGTCCCAGGCCGTCGCGATGGACAAGGAGCTCGTGGGTTTCCGCTACCCGGACGATGTGCGGGAGGCGGAACGGCGACTGCAGGGTGACGGTTATGTGTTTGAGCGCCTGACGCTGCCGCATCTGACCGCGCTCGTGCGGTTCAACCAGGAGTTTTTCGGCCCGGACTGGGCACGGGCGGTACGCGGGGGGGTTGCGGGAAGCCTGGCACTCGACCGCTTTCTGATCGCGCGCAGGGGGCGGGACATCGCGGGTTTTTGCATGTATGGCCTGTATGACGGGATTGCGGAACGCTTCGGGCCGTTCGGGGTCCATCCGAAGCTGCAGGGCATCGGGCTGGGCAAGGTGCTGCTCTACCGCTGCCTGGAAGCGATGCGCGGCGACGGGTTGCACACGGCCTGGTTTCTGTGGACGGGCGAGACTTCTCCTGCGGGGCATCTGTACCGGCGCGCCGGCTTTCATATCAGCCGCCGCTTCGAGATCATGCGCAAAGAAGGCGTGTAGACATGCACATTCTGGCCATCGGCGGACATGCCGGCGATATGGACTTGACCGCGGGAGCCGTGCTGGCGCAGCACATTCTGCGCGGAGCCCCGGCCGGGTTCAGGCGTGCGCAGGCGTTCTCCGCGCCGCGCGGCGCGCTCCACAAACGATTGCAGTTCTTCTCCTGAATAACAAAATATTTTTAGTAACAAATGAATACCACCATCTATGCTGATAATATCCTGTTATAATCTTTTTACTTAAATGGGCATAGCGGTTGAGGGGATCGGACTGGCAGGTCTGGGAGTGCCCGTCGTCCGTGAGGTCTGCGCACTGACTGTCGGTTTCGTGCAGATGATGGAACTGGCGTGGACAGAAGTGAAAAGTGTAAATTTTTATTGAAAAAGTTTGATATATCTTTTCACCCTATAGACGAACTGTATGAAATATGCTATCATCAGACTATCTCATCAGGGGGGTGCATTGGTTGAAATCTCGTAAGATGAAGATGGTAGCCGCGGGCTCCGCGCTCATGACTTCGCTCGCAGGTCTATCCGCCATGAGTGCAAGCGCCGCGACAACAGCTCCGCCGCTGGCCACGATCGGACAGATCACGCAGGGCGCGCCGATGAACCAGTTTAACCCTACCGGCCTGAAGTGGGGCGCCCTGAACCAGATGTCGCTGGCGTTCTCGAAGAATACGGCCGACATGACCGCATTCTATCCTGGCTTGGCGCAAAGCTGGAAGATCACGAATCACGGTCGGACCGTGACAGTGTTTCTTCGGCATAATGCGAAGTGGTCGAACGGCCAGCCTATTACGTCCGCCGACCTTGTGACCACTGCCGCCTGTGAATTTGCGGTAGGCTGGATATGGTGGGATCTGGGCACCGTGAAAGCGATCAACAAATACGAAGTACAGTACCAGATGGCCCCTGGCGCCAAATTTAACATCTTCCCCTTTGGCGTACTCACGCAGGGTATCGTGCCGGCCAGCCAGTTTGCCCCCCTGCTGCCGAAAGACATATGGACCCTGATCAATGAATCGCAGTATGCGGGGTCGGACAAGGCCAAGCTGGCATTGCAGACCAAGGCGCAGACCGCGCTCTCTCTGCTCGCCAAAAAAATCAGCGCATACGCGCCGAAAACCGACCTCAGTTCGGGTCCGTTCGTGATCTCCGGCGTCAATCCCGGCGAAGCGGTGCTGACGAAAAACCCGTATTTCTACGATGCGGCGAACATCCACGTGAATGAAGTGGTGCTGCGCAACTACACAAGCAACCAGGGTATCTGGAACTATATGATCGGCGGCCAAGTCAACCAATCGACATCGGCCATGCCGACCAGCATCAAGCAGCGGGCGGCGCAGACACCGGGCAATGTCTTCTATCAGGTGCCGTCGTACTACGCCAACTCGTTGATTTTCAATGAACACGTCTATCCCTACAACATGCTGAAAGTGCGCCAGGCCATGGCGTACCTGATTAACCGCAACACCGTCCAGGCTGTTGGAGAACCGGTTTCGGGCGGTCCGGTGAAGTACATCGACGGACTGACCGACCAGCAGACAAGAGACGCGCTGACGCCTGCCGAACGCGCCAAACTCAAACTGTACCGCTACAATCCGGCGAAGGCGACGCAACTATTGCAGTCGGTGGGCTTCAAAAAAGTGAACGGCCAGTGGCAGATGCCCAATGGCAAGCCTTGGACGGCCTCTATCTATGTAAATTCCTCCTATACGGACTGGGTGCAGGGAGTATCGGTCGTCGCGAATGAAATGACCCAGTTTGGCATCAAAACCAGTCCCGTTCTCGTTCAGCCAGCCCAGTTCGCCACCGAGCAGGGCCAGGGCAAGTTTGCGCTCTCCTTCTGGACGATCGCGCTTGGACCCGATGTGTACTGGGCGTTTGGCCGCCTGTACGGCGGATTGGACGGCTATAATATGGTCGGCGGCAAGTTGACCTACACGTCTTCGATGACCAAGGGCAACTGGGTGGACTTCCCGCAGTCCGTCGCAATTCCCGGATATGGCGCTGTTCAACCGGGGCCGCTGACCAACAACCTGGCTATCGCGCTGAATCCGAAGGTGTTGCACGCGGATACGGTCAAGCTGGCCATGGTGTCGAACGAATACGTGCCCGCCATCACGACGTGGAACGGCTTGCAGGCGGGTTTTGTCAATACAAACAATTACACGGATTTCCCGCTGAAAAACCCGTCAGTGATGTTGGCCGGCGTCGGTTTCTATCCGCCCGTCGGGTTCTGGATGTTGCAAGGCTACATCCGGCCGAAAAACTGATCCGTTCCGCGAACGAAGGGTTTCGCCCTCACACGGCGGAACCCTTCTTCCTTCCTGCTACAGAATCTACCGCATGACAGGAGGTGTATCCGTGAATTTTCTCAAACTCGTCGCGAAAAAGCTGTTCGGTGGTCTTGTGATGATCTTTATCGTGGTGACGTTTACTTTTTTCCTTATCCGTATGATGCCGGAGAT
>JAKACR010000245.1 GCA_021821225.1 Bacillota bacterium
GCTACAACCGGCGGCATTTCCAGGGAGAGTGGTTCAACCGATTGCTACAAGCATCCATATCTACCAGGACAATTACAGAAGCTGAACTAACGGGATAGCCACATTCGACAATTACTATTAGAACCTGCCCTTTTTTTGAACAACCTCTAAATGGAATCTGTTCAAAAAAAGGGCAGGTAAGACCCACGCAGTGCAAGGAAGCAGCCAGAAATGCGGACCGAGCGTACGGTTTTGGTACGTAAGGGAGCATTTCTGGCGATGACGCGGCAATGCGCCGGGGAGTTCTGCCCTTTTTTGAACAACCTCTAATAGAAATATAGGCGCTGTGGAGGGAAACTGCATGCAGGAACGGGTGTTGATTGTCGAGGACGACCATGAGATTTCCCATATCGTGTCGATGTATCTCATCAGGCATGGATTTGACGTGGTCGCCACCGAGGGGTGGGAGGCGCTCGACATCATCCGGGAGCAGGAAGTCAATCTGATTCTGCTGGACATCATGCTGCCTGGACCGGATGGCTTTGAACTCTGCCAGGAACTGCGGAAATTCACGGATGTGCCGATTGTGTTCATGAGCGCGAAGGCGGAGGATTCCGACAAGATTCTCGGACTGGGCATCGGAGCGGACGACTATGTGGCAAAACCGTTCAGTCCGAGCGAACTTGTGGCGCGCGTGAAGGCGCAATTGCGCAGATACCGCGGCGTCAACCGATCGACGGCCGGCCGGAGAGTGCCCATCCGGCTGGCTGACATCGAGATCGACGAGGAACACTTTACGGTCAAATTGCCGCACGCGACGATTGAATTGTCTGTCAAGGAATTTCAGATTCTCTCTCTGCTTGCGCAAAACCCGGATCGCATCTATCGTCCCGAGGAACTGTTCCAGTATATCTGGAACACGCCCTGTCTGGGCGACGCGCGCACCGTCATGGTGCACATCAGCAACCTGCGCAAAAAGATCGAGCCTGATCCTGCCAAACCAAAGTATATTGTCACGATTCGCGGAGTCGGATACAAGTTCATGACCGAAAGTGCGGTGTAGTTGATTGAGCGCGGACATGACGACGAGCCTGGATGACGATGGCGCTGTTTCGTCGGAGTGGCAGACTCTGAGGAGCCTCATGCCACCGGATGGAATGGAAGTTCACCGTTTCTTGGGTTTTGCCCTGTCGATTTCGCGCGCGCTGGCGCGGCTGCACGATCAGACGGACGTTCACATGGATTTGCGTCCGGAGAAAATCCTGGTCCATGCGCGCACGCTCGAAGCGATCTGCGTGAAGCGGCACGGGCAGGATGACATCGTGTCGGTTGACACGGACGCCCTGGCCTACATCTCCCCGGAACGGACGGGGCGGTTGAAAAGGCGGGTGGATCACCGCTCCGACCTCTACTCGCTGGGCGCCATTTTTTATGAGATGTTGACGGGGAGATTGCCTTTTCGCGTCGAGGAACCCATCGAGTGGGTGCACGCGCACATCGCCCATGCGCCCGATCCGCTTGACGAGAGGGTTCCCGCGATCGTGCGCAGACTGGTGGACAAGTGTCTTGCCAAACTGCCGGAGGACCGCTATCAGAGCGCGTACGGCCTGATCCAGGATTTGCTGGCCATCCGGGACATGGACGGGGAGGCCATGGAGCGGGCGGAATTCGCGCTCGGCGGACAGGACGTGCCGCACGCCCTGCGCATCTCGCGCAATCTGTACGGACGCGCAGAAAAACTGCAGGAACTGGAGCGCGTCTTCCGGCTGGCCAGCGCCGGACGGTCTTCCTGCGCGTGCGTGACAGGCGAACCGGGAGCGGGGAAGACGGCCCTGGTGGAAGAATTCATCCGCAGCAACCTGACTTCGGAGGTGTTTATCGCCGTCGGCCGGGCGACGCAGGCGACGGTGCTCACGCCGTACAAGGTTCTGGCCGAAGCGTGGATGACCCTGGTCCGCAAGCTGTTTGCGCTGGACGACGACACGCTGGCGGGGTGGCGCGCCCAACTGGGCGCTCTGTCCGACGGATCCGGCCTGTTGCACGAAATGATCCCCGAGCTTGAGAGGGTCGTCCCGCGCCCCACGCAAAGGGTCGCCGATTCGATGTCCGACCTGTCGCAGGTCCTGCGTTCGGAGATGCTGGATTTCTTGTGTGTATTCGCGACGCCGAAGCATCCGCTGATCGTCTTTCTGGATGACGTGCAGTGGCTGGATGACAGTTCGCGCGCCATGCTGCCTATTTTGCTCCATGAGCCGCGATTGCGGCACGTCCTATGGATATTTGCCATGCGTTGCGGGGAAACGCCGGCGGCTGAGGAATTTCTCGCTGCGGCGGGCGATGACGAGGGCGAAAGCGAACGGTTCAGGACCGTCATCCGGCTTGACGCGCTGTCCCAGGACGATGTCTCGCACATGCTGATGGACACGCTGCAGTTCAGCAATGTCGAGGTCGCGCGTCTGGCGAAGGTCGTGCACCGCCGCACGCTGGGCAATCCGTATTATGTCCGGCGTTTCCTGCTCGCCCTGGTGCAGCGGGGATATCTGCACTTTGACCTGCAGACGGAGCACTGGCTGATTGATTACAAAAGGATCGCTTCGCTGCCTGCCGCGGAGAATGTGCTGGAATTTCTCGCGCGGCAGACGGGGGATTTTCCCGCCCCGGTGCTTGATGTGCTCCTGTGGGCGTCCTGTTTTGGGCGTGTGGCGCCGCTCGCGGTGCTGGGGGAATGCTGCCGGATGGATGAAGCCGGCCTGATCGCGCTGCTGTCGTCCGCGGTGGACCAGGGTTTCATCGCCTTCGGGGAGGAAAAGCCCACCGAATGCCTGCATTTTGTCCACGATGAAGCGCAGCAGGCCCTGTACTCGCTGATTGATCCGGCCGAGAGGGTCGCGTATCACGAGCGCATCGCGCAGGTGTTGACGCGGGCGGATGACGGAGCGTACGACGTGTACATGGTGGCGGGCCACCTGAATCGCGGCGGGCGGGAGTACGGAAAGCGCGCCAGTCGGGCCCGCGCCAATCTGGCCGCGGGAAAGAACGCGCGCGAGTCCGGTTCGTTTTCCACGGCCCTCGTGTACCTGCAGGAGGGGTTTGACGCGCTGGATGCGGGGGACTGGCTCTCGCTCCAGGCGTTGAAGTGGGAATTGCTTGCGGAGAAATTTCTCTGTGAATTTGCGGCGGATCAATTTGCGGCGGCGGAGCAGTCGCTTGCGGAATTGATGGAGCGCACCGTCACAGCCGATCAGACCGTGCGCGCCCATATCATGAAAATCAGGTGGCACACGCACTTCGCGCAGTCGGAGGCGGCCGTGCGGGTGGGGCTGGACGCCTTGCGGACGCTCGGGTTTCATGCGAGGGTCCCGGTCACGGGAGCCATGTTGTCGCGCAGTCTTGCGGGCGCGTTTGGCCGGTGGCGTTTCCGCCGTCCGGAGGCGCTGGCGGATCTGCCCGAGATGACGGACGGGCGGATCAGGGCGCAGTTGGCGGTCATCCATGAGATCGGCGCCGCCGCTTTTCGCGCGGACCCGAAGCTGCAGATGGCGCTCAGCCTGCGTTCGTTCGCGCTGACCATGAAGTACGGCTACTGCCCGGATTCGTCCGCCAGTCTCGCCACCTTCGCGATGGTGCTCGGCAATGTCTTCGGCTGGCGCAGGACGGCGCGACGGATGGGCCTGGCGGCGCTGGCGGCCGCGAAACGGTCCGGGCTGGTGCAGCAACAATTGAAAGCCCAATTCACGTTCGGGTTGTTCACGAACATCCTCGTCAAGCCGTTGATCGGCAGCGTGGAGTACCTGCGCCGCGCGTCCACTTTGGCGGAGCAGGCGGGGGATCCGCTGATCCGCGGGATGGCGCGGATGTTTTTGTGCATCGTGCAGTGGTATGCGGGGGTTCCTCTGGACCGTCTGGACGAGCTTGTCCGGTCGTATCAAAGCGAGGAGAAACGAAACGGGAATCGCCTGCTGAGCGATTTTTACGCGCTGCTGCACCCCGCGCTGGACTGGCTGAAAGACGGCCGCCACGCGGACAGACCCGCGCGCGCGGAGTTTCGCGGGGAATGGGAACAGGCGCCGCTGAAGATGGCCGCCGCCATCCTGCTGCAGGCGTACTATATCGCGGGAGACCTGAAAGAGGCGAACCGGCTGGTCGACGTGGTGCAGGAGAATCTCACCCGCGGTTTTTCCGACGTGGCCGATCCGCAGTGGTTCACGCTGGCCGCTCTCACGGCGGCCGCGAAGGCGGACGACGCGACCTTCCCGGCCAAGCGGTTCGCCATCGGACGCATCCGCCACTTTATGCGCCGGCTGCGTCCGTGGGCGAAGTCCGCTCCTGTCTCGTACCGCCACAAGTATCTGCTGCTCATGGCGGAAGAGCGCGTTTTGCGGGGGCGCGGCGACGAGGCGTTGCGGCTCTATGAACAGGCGGCGACGGAGGCGCGCAAGGACGGTTGCCACCAGTACGCGGGGATTGCGCTGGAACGCGCCGCCGTAGCGTCCCGGCGCATGGAGCGGTTGCCGCTCGCCCGCTTTTACATGCGCCAGGCGGTTGAGTCGTATGGGGAATGGCGAGCGCACGGCAAGATCCGGCAACTGACTGTCGCCTATCCGGACCTGCTTTACGAAGAGGCGGAGGAGCGGCTTGGCCAGACGTTCAGCAGTCTGGATGAATTTGCCCGCAACCTGGACATGAATCTCATCATCG
>JAKACR010000246.1 GCA_021821225.1 Bacillota bacterium
GCAGGACGCAGTGCAGAAGTATTACGTGGAGACGTGGTATCAGGCGCCCAATCAGTACCGGATTGCGCTCGGCCATGACGCAAAAGACATTTCCCAGATCATTTTGCACAATTCTCAGGGCATATACATCATCAGCCCGAGTACCAAGAAGGTGATCCGCTTTCAAGGGGACTGGGCCGAACGTCAGGGTCATCTTTATCTCTATCACTCACTCATCGGGCGCATCGTGTCCTCCGCCAACCCCGACATGAGCAGCAGGGATAAGGTGCTGACATTCACGGTTCCGGCGGACCCGGTCAATCCGATTGTGACCACACAGCAGATTGTCCTGGACGAGGCGTCTTACGCGCCCAAGCAGGTGGTCCTGCTCAATAAAGACAAACAGCCCGTCATCACGATGGACTACACATCCTTTCAGTCCGGGGTCACATTTGCGGCAAACGCCTTCACGCCTGATCAGGCAACGAGCCTGCAGGCGGTGGAGATGCCGGTTTCAGCCGTGGAACAGGGTTTTGGCATCGTCGAACCCACGTGGGTGCCGGGAAATGATGAAATGGCCAGTGAATCGGAGACTAACGGAGTCGTGTTCGTTCGCTACGGTGGGAAGCAGCCGTTCACGCTGGCCGAGCAGCGGCCCGGAACGGAGAATTTGTCTCTCGGCGCCGGCAGTCTCCTGACACTGTACGGCATTCCCGCCGTCCTGACCGGAAATAGCGCAAGAAATCTCCATCAGTTGTACTGGCTCGACAACGGAGTGGAGTTTCAGTTGACGTCGCGGATGAGCGTCCCGGATCTGATCAAGGTGGCGGCGTCCACCGTGCAGACGATGGGCAAGTAATGGCGGCGGGACCGTCCGGGTGGGTAGAGCTTTCGGCGCGCGTATGGTATGCTTGCCATTGGTGAGCAATGTGTGGAGACAGACTTTTGCGCAGGTTGACCGGGGGCGTCTGGCGCATAATGCCCGTATGCTCAAGGCGCGGTTGGGCCCTGGGGTGCGGATGATGGCCGGCGTCAAGGCCGATGCGTATGGGCACGGCGCCGTGGAGGCAAGCCGCATATTCCTGTCGGCGGGGGCGGACGCGCTTGGCGTCGCAACGCTGGAAGAAGCGGTGGACCTGCGTGCGGCCGGGATCTCCGCCGATATTCTCGTATACGGGAAGTTCTGGACTGCGTCGGCAGAGAGCGCGCTTTTGCACGATGTGGCGTTGACCGTTTATGAAGCGCATGAACTGGATGTCCTCGCTGCTGCCGCGGGCAGCGGGCGGCGGGCGCGCGTCCACGTCAAACTCGATACAGGGATGACCCGGCTGGGCGTGCGCGATGAAGAAGAAGCGGTCGAGCTCATCGTGCGCGCAAGCGGCATGGCGGGGGTGGAACTGGAAGGGGTGTACACGCACTTCGCGTCCGCCGACGAGCCGCTTTCAGCCGGGGATGACGGCCGCACAGCCATTCAGGCAGGTCGCCTGGAGCGCGTGGTGATGCAGGCGCGGGCGCGGGGCGCGCATATTCCGCTGGTGCATGCCGCGAACAGTGCGGCGTTGTTGCGCGGCGCACGCTATCATTACGATATGGTGCGGCCGGGCATCGCGCTGTACGGTTATGAACCGGCGCCGGCGTGGGGCATCGCGCATGATTTGCTTCCGGCCTTGTCCTTGCGGACACAGATCGTGCGGATTGCGGAAGTAGCTGAGGGGACGCCAGTCAGCTACGGCGGGACGTATGTCACCGGCCGGACGGCGCGCATCGCGACACTGCCTGTGGGATATGCGGACGGTGTGCCCCGTTCCTTGTCCAACGTGGGGTCGGTCCGGCTGGAAGCGGGATGCGCCCCGATTGTCGGGCGTGTCTGCATGGACCAGATGATGATCGACGTGACGGACCTGGATGTGCGCCAAGGCGACGAGGTGGAGCTGTATGGAGGATCCGGGCAGTGTGGATCGGCCCAGGTTGCGGCGGATCAACTGGGGACGATCACCTATGAATTGCTGTGCGCGATTTCGCGCCGTGTACCCCGCGTATATGCCTGAAGATCTGCTGGTGAGCCCTTCGGGAAAATACGCTGTCAGTTTGGATGTACTTCTCTGTGGTGCGTTATAATACCAAGGGGATTCTGACGGGAGTTGGGGGGATCTGGCGTTGTCAAAGTCGAGACGGATTGCTGTCAGCCTGCCGCCTTATCTGTTGGATGAGGTGGATGGCCTGGTAGAGCGTGAATGTGGCACGCGTAGCCGTTTGATCAGGCAGGCGACGGCCCTGTACGTCCAGGAACGGAAGAAAGAGTGGATTCGCGAAACGCTTCAGCAGGGTTACCAAGAGATGGCTCCGATTAATCTCGGATTGGCGACAGAAGCGTTCGCCGCCGAGACAGAGGTAGACTCCTTGGCTCGTCGACTGGTCAGTGGGGTGTAATGGGTGAACGTCAAGCGTGGCGACGTGTACTTTGCGGATCTCTCGCCTGTCGTGGGGTCGGAACAAGGCGGCTTTCGTCCGGTTTTAATCATTCAGAACAACATCGGCAATCGTTTCAGCCCCACGGTTATCGTCGCTGCGATCACCGCGCAGATTCAAAAGGCGAAGCTGCCCACGCATGTTGAAATCTCCGCGTCCGAGTATGGCATGGAGCGGGATTCGGTCGTTCTTCTGGAGCAGATTCGCACATTGGATAAACAGCGGCTCACGGAAAAGATCACCCATCTCGACGAAGAGTTGATGAAGCGCGTCAACGAGGCGCTTCAGATCAGTCTCGGACTGATCGACTTCTAAGCAGTTACTAGGCTGGCTACTAAGCGGCTTCCGATCGATCTCTGATCGACGTGAAATCGGCCACTAAGCGGCTTCCGATTGATTTTTATGTGGAAGGGACAGTTTCTTCCTAATAGATGTAATATTCAGTTTTCATTCATGCGCCGTTGTCGCCTTCCGTGGGGATGACCCGATGTGTGGAGAAAGTCTGCAGACGTCGTAACGTCCCGTTCGATCACACGCGGATCCATGCGCGCATTGCGCACAAGTTTAAAAGGAGGATGATTTTTTCATGAGTGGAATGACGATTCAGGGAACCATCGCACAGGATGCTTTTCACTTCAGTCTTCCCTTGAGCTATAAAGGCAGCGCCACAAACAGTCCGTTCATCCTCGATACGGGCGCGTTTGAACTGACGGTGTCCCAACAAACGGCGAACAGTCTTGGCCTGCCCAACCTGGGGTCGTTGACGATCGCAGGCGTCACAGGCTCCGCCCAGGCGTATAACAGCGAAGTCGATGTGCAAATCGGCGGGCAGACATACACGCGCGTATCCTGTGTCGTCGATCCATCGCTTGCCGGCACACAACTTTTTGGATTGCGGTTTTTCATCGACAGGAAGTTGCAGTTGACACTGAACACTGTTACGCAGTCGTTGACGATCACGACAGGTCCAAGCGCGTCGCCCAATCCGTCCACCTCCGGCTGAAGGCGCGATTGGCTCGTTTTCTGAACCGGAGCGGGTGTGTAGGCGGAAGCAGTCGATGCCGGGTGTGCTTCAGCCGGATGGGAGGCCGTCGACGCCAGCCCGACGCGCGGAGACAGTTGTCGACGGCCCGGCGGCGGAGGCAGTCGATGCCGGATGCGCGTCAGCCGCGCGCGCGCGCTTCTTCCGCCGCCTGCCTGGCGAACGCTTCGAGCGTCATGGTTCCCGTGTCGCCCGCCGACCGCGAGCGGACGGCGACCGTGCGCGCCTCCTGCTCTTTCGCGCCGATCACCAGCATGTACGGCACCTTGTCCATCTGCGCCGCGCGAATCTTGTAGCCGATCTTCTCCGGGCGCAGATCGGCTTCCACCCGCAGTCCCTGCTCCCGGAGCCATTCCTCGACTTCCCGGGCGTATTTATCCTGCGCCTGGCTGACGGTCAGCACCCGCGCCTGCACCGGTGCGAGCCAGAGCGGGAACGCTCCCTTGTAATTCTCGATCAGATAGGCGACCATGCGCTCCATGGTGCCCACGATTCCCCTGTGGATGACGACCGGACGGTGCGCTTTTCCGTCTTCGGCGATATACTCCAGCTCAAACCGCTCCGGCAGGTGGAAGTCGAGTTGCACCGTCGAAAGGGTCTCCTCCTTGCCCAGGGCGGTTTTCACCTGCACGTCGAGCTTCGGGCCGTAGAACGCCGCTTCGCCCGGCGCCTCGACAAACGGCAGCCCCATGTCGACAAGAACTTTGCGCAACATGGCCTCCGCCTTGTCCCACATGGCATCGTTGGCGACGTATTTCTCCGTGTCGGCCGGATCGCGCAGACTCAGGCGATAGGAGTAGTCGCTGATGGCAAAATCCTTGTACACCCGCTGCACCAGGCGCACGACGCGGGCAAACTCATCCTCGATCTGGTCTGGCGTGCAAAAGAGGTGCGCGTCATTTAATGTCATCGCGCGCACGCGTTGCAGGCCGGCCAGCGCGCCGGACATCTCGTAGCGGTGCATGGTGCCGAGCTCCGCGATGCGCAAGGGCAGGTCGCGGTAGCTGCGCATGTCCGACTTGTACACCATCATGTGGTGCGGACAGTTCATCGGCCGCAGCACGAGTTCTTCATTGTCCATCTCCATCAGCGGGAACATGTCCTCCTGATAATGCTCCCAGTGCCCGCTGATCTTGTACAGTTCCACGCTGCCGAGCACCGGCGTGTAGACGTGATGGTATCCGA
>JAKACR010000014.1 GCA_021821225.1 Bacillota bacterium
CCCCGTCCCCGGTCCCCAACAATGCCGCAAATTCCTCGGGAAATCCCCCGCCGATGTAGACCCCGTCCGCCTGCGGCGGAACAGGCTCATCCTCCAGCGGCCGGAATTCCACAAGCTGTGCACCGTGCCACTCAAGCAGTTCAAGGTTTTCCGGATAGTAAAAATTGAAAGCCCGATCGCGCGCGACGGCGATCGTCGCCACAGGTGCGCGCCTCTCGCCGGCAAACAGCGCGGGAGAAGGGGATGACCACTCCGGTGCGCCGCGCGCCAGCCGCAAGATCTGCTCCACATCCACGGTCGCCTCCACGGCGTCCGCCAGCGCGTCGAACAAGCCGCCCGCCTCACCGTGTTCAGCAGCCGGAACCAGGCCGAGGTGCCGCTCCGGAATCTGCATTCCTTCCCGCCCTGTCAGATAACCCGCAACCGGTATCCCGCACACCTGTTCCACGGCCGCCTTCACCAGTTCATAATGACCATGGCTCCCCGCGCGATTGACGATCACGCCGGCGAGCGGTTCCGTCCGCCCCGCTCGCCGGCCCAATTGCTGAAAACCGAGAACAATTCCGGCGACGCTGCGCGCCATGCTTGAAATATCGACGACAAGCATGACAGGCGCCGCCAACAAGTGGCTGATTTCCGCCGTGCTCCCCGCATCCGACAGAGGATCCTTGCCGTCGTACATGCCCATGACCCCTTCGATCACGGAGATGTCCGCCCCTTCGCTCCCCCTGTCGAACACCTCGCGCATGACATCGCGCGACATCATCCAGGTGTCAAGATTGCGCGCCTTGCGTCCGGTGACAAGACTGTGATAACCGGGATCAATATAATCCGGGCCGACCTTGAATCCCTGCACTCGCAGACCGTGCCTGCGCAAAGCCGCTAGCAATCCGAGCGTCACCGTCGTCTTTCCAGCACCGCTGCTCACTCCGGCGATTGCGATGCGGGGACGTTTCATGATGGCTCTCCCTCATCTCAAATGATCACTCCACCGTATCAAACCAATGCAGCGTACGCCGCAACTTCACAACATCGCCCACCACGATCACGGCGGGCGGAGTCAAACGCCGTTCGCTCGCCAGATACGCGATCGTTTCCAGGGTCGCCTCCAACACTTCTTGCTGTGGCGTCGTCGCCGCGCGCACAATCGCAACGGGAGTGTCCGGCGCCCGGCCATGAGCCATCAGACAATCGGCAATCTCCTTTAGATGGCCCACCCCCATCAGAACCAC
This sequence comes from Bacillota bacterium, assembly GCA_021821225.1. The sequence continues at coordinate 1,233 of JAKACR010000014.1, forward strand.
CAGCGTATAGCTCGAACGTCCCAGTGCATCCCAGGGTGTTCCCGAAGACTCCAGACACTCGTGGCCTGCCACCACATGAAATCCGGAGGAGAGCGTCCTGTGTGTCAGCGGGATGCCGGCGTACGCGGGAGCCGCGAGCACGGAACTGACGCCCGGCACGATTTCAAAGGGAATGCCCGCTTTGACAAGCGCTTCGGCTTCTTCCGCACCGCGCCCGAAGATAAACGGGTCGCCGCCTTTCAGACGGACCACGGTGCGGTCGCGCAGCGCCTGTTCCACGAGCAGTGCGTTGATCTCATCCTGCGCCATGGTATGGTGCTGTGCCGCTTTACCTGCGTAGACGCGCTCGCACGTCGGGGGAATGAGCGCCAGGATCTCGCTGGAAACCAACCGGTCGTACACCACGATGTCTGCCGTTCGAAGACAGTCGCTGGCCTTTTGCGTCAGCAACCCGGGATCGCCGGGACCCGCGCCGATGATATACACCAATCCAGCCATTCCCTGTCTCCTTCTCATCCACAATGACCTCTGGGAACATGGGATAAAGTCCATTGTACAGGCAACCTGATCCCATATATAGCGTTTGAGGCTTCAGACAAACGCTATATCTACCGTTACCAACATACCCAAAAATTTGGTTTATCCCATGTCCCCAGGGAACATGGGGAAAAAGTCCCCTGGACGCAGGTGAAAAGAACACAAGCCGCGACGCTCGTGCGCCGAACGGAGAAATAGATGAAAATTATATGTTCCTCATGATAGGTGAATCGGCATAAAAAAAGCAACCTCCATCAGCGATGAGCATCGCCAAGACAATGTGCTGAAGGCCATGAGAAAATTCTAACATGCTTATTGGTATAGTCTAATCTCGTTCTCATCGCCGTTTCACTCTGATGCGCTAGATTGATGACAATAACAAACAGGGAGGCGAAAAGCACATGAAACACAGCTCAGCAGGCGGATGGCTCCGCTATGCGCGCGCGTGGTCCATCGCCGCGGTCACCGTCACAGCGAGCGCATTTGCGATTCCCGCCGTCGCCCAGACAACCGTGTCGGCACAGCAGGCAGACCTCGTCGCCCTTCATGCGGTTCCAGGCAGTACGCTGGTGCACACTTCCGCCGATCATATGGCGGGTGTGCCCGTCTGGGACATTCACGTCGCAAGCGGCACGCAGGTCTGGGACATCAAAGTGAGTTCCCTGTCAGGCGCCGTGCTTGTCAAGCGGCCGGCATCGGAACAGCCGTCCACCGGACCCATCCCTGCAAACAGCGGTTCTCCGGGTGTGCAAAAAAGCGATCGCGACGGCAGTGACCTGCAGGATCAGACAAAATTGCAAGATAAACAAAGTTCCCAGGATCAAAAAACGATCCAGGATCTCAAGGATGCAAACGACCGCAAAGGCGATGCGCAAGACAGCCTGGACGCCAAGGACTGCGCCTGCGGGAGAGCGACGGTCAATCCGGGAAGCGGCGTGGTGTTCAATCAGAAACTTACGGCCGTGCCGACCACTTTTCAGCCGTATGTGATGCAGGCGCTCCAGTCGGTGGGCGGAACCCTGAAATGGGTGAAGTTCTGCCATAAATCCGGAGGAAATACCCAGATGGACATCAAAATCAACAAGGTGACAGGCGGAACGACGAAAGTGAAGGATATCATCAGCCACTCGGGGCAACTGGCTTCCCGGAACACAACCGGAGACTCCTGAGGGACATGGAATCATGGTCGCGGCGCAGGCGATCTGATCCCGGACAGATCTACCGCAGGCAACATCCGCTTTGTCGGCCGGGGCGGGGAATCGACAAGATCCCCGCCCCGGCGAATTTTATCCGCACCAACTGGCTGGCGCGTCAAGCCCTGGGTGACATAGGATAAACCAAATTTCAGCAGAGGACTTTATCTCATGTCACCGGGCCGGTTCCTGGATTGCGCGCAGGCGCGGAAACAAGATATTGTTCTCCAGGTGAACGTGGCGAAACGTGTCCTCTTCCACCTGTTCCAGTTTTTCGTAGGTATATGCGTAAGTCGCACAGGCGTCCTCCGGGATGTGATACTCCGCTGTCACGTCCGCAATCTGGTGCAGCAGATCCCCCGCAGCCTGGTGTTCCGCTTCCAGTTCTTCAATCGTCTGCACCGTCCTGGCAAGCTTCTCCCTGTCTCCGGTGCGCTCAAACTCGACGATCAAGGGAAAGACTGATTCTTCCTCCTTGATCATGTGCGCTTCCATATCCGTCCGGAATTCGTTGAACAGCTTGTGCACCCGGCCGAGTTCCGCGCCGTGGTGCTGGCCGTGAACACGCAGGATTTTGCTTGTGAGTTCGCTCAGAACGGGCATCGTCTTTTGCAGGTACGCATGGTGGGTATTGAGCACATGGTCCACCAGCGCCTCCAACGGCTCGACGTTCCAGTCATGGTCCTTGCCGCCCTCGGCGAGCGCCTTTTCATACGCCTCATTCACCAGCACCAGCAGCGCGTTCGTGTCCACTTTTTCCGCAACCGCCGCTTCCTCCAGGCTGCGCCCGCCATTGCAGCAGTAGTCGATGTGGTGCTCTTTCAAAACGGATCCCGCACCGGGAAACCGGGCGACGATATCGCCCAAACGATCACTTTTGCCAAACATCCGCGTCATCTCCCATATCGGCGGCACGCCGGTTGAAGACGTCAACCGGCTCCGCCCCGTTCATTTAACGTATTTCAGTATAACCGCAGCAACACCGGAGCAGCATGACGTATATCACACCCCGCGCCGGGATCACGGCCGACCATGAACGCGTTGCGCCGCCTTGGTGACCGACGTTGCCGCCCGCGCACCGCTGGCCACATGACATTGGAGATATGGTTTCGAACTGTTTTTTCGCTGATAAACAGCGCCTCAGCGATATCCCTGGTCGTTTTGTCCTGCACCAGCAGTTCGAAAACTTCCCGCTCACGACTCGTGAGGAGCGATTTCATCCGTGCATTGCGGACCGCCGCCACTTACGTTATCCCTCCTTGCTTGAGCCCTCAGTAAACAAGGTTATGGGATACAGTTAACGTATTGTATGAGCAATCCAAATTCAGTGTGCAGGACTTGCGTACTTTGGGCACCCAATTCGCGCTGGGAACGCCTCTTCAGATCGTGGCTTCCTTCTTGACATCGTACCGCCGTTCACGCGGCCGGATCAGGGACACGTCCACTTCTTCGTAAGTGATGCGCGGTCCTGCGGGCGTCCAGTCCGCCCGCGTGGTTTTCAGAAATAGTTCATCGTTGCGCTGAGGAAAATCCGGTTTGTAATGCGCTCCGCGCGACTCGTCCCGCAAAAAAGCCCCGATCGTGATGACACGCGCCAACTCTAACATATTCCATAACTGGCGCGTGAACGGCGCCATCTGATTCTGCCAGCCGGATGTGTCGCTCATTCCGATTCGCTGCCAGCGCTCCATCAATTCTTGAATTTTCTCGTCCGTCTTTTTTAACCGGTCATTGTAGCGGACCACCGTCACGTTGTCCGTCATCCACTGGCCGAGTTCGCGCGCCAGTAAATACGGATTCTCCTTACCTGACAGGTGAAGAATCCCGTCGTATTTCTCCTGTTCGCGCTTCGCCGCGCTGTCCAACAACTCCTGCGGCGGGTCGTCCGCCCTTTTGCTCAGACCGGAAGCGTACCGCACAGCAGCCGGCCCCGCGATCATGCCGCCGTAAATAGACGACAGCAGCGAATTGGCGCCCAAACGGTTGGCGCCGTGATACTGGTAGTCCACCTCGCCACAAGCGAAGAGACCCTTGATATTGGTCATCTGTTCGTAGTCGACCCATAGCCCGCCCATCGAATAGTGCACAGCCGGGAAAATGCGCATGGGCACTTTGCGCGGGTCGTCGCCCACGAACTTCTCATAGATCTCAAGGATGCCGCCGAGCTTGACGTTCAGTGTGGCGGCCGGAATGTGCGACACATCGAGATAGACCATGTTCTCTCCGTCAATGCCGAGCTGTTCGTCGACGCAGACCTTGAAGATCTCCCGCGTCGCAATATCGCGCGGAACGAGATTCCCGTATTCGGGATACCTCTCCTCAAGGAAATACCACGGTTTCCCATCCTTGTACGTCCACACGCGTCCACCCTCGCCGCGCGCCGATTCGGACATCAGACGCAGCTTGTCATCGCCCGGAATGGCTGTCGGATGGATCTGGATGAACTCCCCGTTGGCGTAGGAAACGCCCTGCTGGTAAACGGCGGAAGCCGCGGTTCCCGTATTGATCATGGAATTGGTGCTCTTGCCGAAAATGATGCCGCAGCCGCCCGTCGCGAGAATCACCGCGTCGGCCGGAAAACTGCGGATCTCCATCGAACGCAGGTCCTGCGCCACGATGCCCCGGCAAATCCGGTCATTGTCGACGACCGCCGAGGTGAACTCCCAGCCCTCGTACTTGTGCACGAATCCGGCCGCTTCAAAGCGCCGCACCTGCTCGTCCAGCGCGTAAAGCAACTGCTGGCCCGTGGTCGCCCCGGCAAACGCTGTGCGATGGTGCTTGGTGCCGCCGAAACGGCGGAAATCCAGCAGCCCTTCGGGTGTGCGGTTGAACATGACGCCCATCCGGTCCATCAGGTGAATGATTCCGGGAGCGGCCTCGCACATTCCCAGCACGGGCGGCTGATTGGCCAGAAAATCACCGCCGTAGATCGAATCGTCAAAATGAATCCAGGGAGAGTCCCCCTCGCCCTTTGTATTGACCGCTCCGTTGATACCTCCCTGGGCGCAGACAGAATGCGAACGCTTCACGGGGACAATCGAAAAGAGTTCGACGCTGTTGCCTGTCTCGACGATCTTGATCGTGGCCATAAGGCCTGCCAGACCGCCGCCCACCACAATAAAACGCTGCGCAGCCATAAAACGCGTCCTCCTCACATTCGCCGCAGTTGCGTCCGCACAGCCACGAATCTCGACGGACCGACGGCCATCAGACACCCCAAAATATCGTCAAACCAAATTTCACTCACACCGGCGAACTGACAAAAGCGATCAGCGAGTCGATGCCCATGCCCGCCAGAATGACGAAAAGCACCAGCATCGCGATCCCCGCGACGCGCTGCGCGCGCGGTCCCACCGTAAACCCCCAGTGCACCATGAACGACCACAGGCCGTTCGAGAAGTGAAAGGTCGCCGCCACGACGCCAATCACCATGAACCAGAAATTGAACGGACTCTGCAGCAGGGTATGTACATACTGGAAGCTCGGCTCATTCCCGCTGAAGCGTGTTGTCGAAAGATGATAAATGATAAAGACGAACGTGATGACACCCGTGACACGCTGCAGGACAAACAACCGATTGCGCAGCCACGTATACTGCCGCGCGTTGTATCCGGAGGTGTACGCCACATACAGGCCGAAAACGCCGTGGTAGATGAGCGGCACAAAAATGAACAGAAATTCGATGAAGTGCAGAAAAGGGATGTGTTGCAAAAAGCCCACCGCGTTGTCGTACGCTTTGGGGCCGAGCGTGGCCGTCGCATTGGTGAACAGGTGTTCCACCAGGAACAGCCCCACCGGGATGACTCCGGACAGCGTGTGCAGTCTCCTGAATACAAAGTCGCGATTTCCTGCCGTCGCGGCGATCGACACAACAAAGCCTCCTTCCGCCTCGCGGTGCCCACGGGGCGATACTTCATGCCTGATTGTACAGACTTGCCGAACGGCATGTCAAGAAAACAAACGCCATAAATTGGGTTATCTATATAGGTTATCCGTTGCGGCTGATCGCCCATTCACATGGTGAGATGGGTGATGATCTTTCTAGCCAGCTTGTCCCCGATGCCCGCTTTGCGGTACTCCTCAAGCGGCGCACTGCGCATCTCGGCCACGGAACCAAAATGGCGCAACAACTGCTTGCGCCGCGTCTCCCCGACACCAGGGATATCGTCCAGCACGCTCTGCAGCGCACCCTTGACGCGGCTGTCTCTGTGGAACGTGATGGCAAAACGGTGCACCTCATCCTGCACGCGCTGCAACAGATGAAAAGCCGGCGCCGACCGGTCCAGCGGGATCGGATCAGGCTCCTCGGCAAAGAACAACGCGTTCGTTCTGTGGCGATCATCCTTGGCCAGACCGCAGACAGGCAGTTCCAACGAAAGTTCATTTTCCAGCACGTCAAGCGCGGCCGCGATCTGACCTTTTCCCCCGTCCACCAGCACCAGGTCAGGCAACGGCAACTTGTCGCGCAATACGCGGATGTAGCGGCGACGGATCACTTCACGCATCGACGCATAATCGTCAGGACCGGAGACCGTCCTGATGCGGTATTTGCGATACTCTTTGCGTGCAGGTTTCCCATCGACAAACACGACCATCGCCGCGACGGGGTCCGCTCCCTGCGTGTTTGAATTGTCAAACGCCTCGATCCTGTGAATGCCGGGAAGCCCCAAGACGTCGGACAATTCCTGCATGGCGTTAACAGTTCGCACTTCGTCCCGTTCCATCAGGAGAAGTTTTTCCTCGAGCGCCAGACGGGCATTGCGGACGGCCAACTCGACCAGTTCGTGCTTCGTGCCGCGTTTTGGCGTCACCACCTTGACATCGAGAGCCTCGGCGACACCGTCTGCATCGATATCGTCCGGCAGCAGGATCTCGCGCGGAACGTCCGGATTCGCATCATAAAACTGCACGATGTACGATACCGCGTCCTCTGATTCCGAATTGTAGTGGGGAAATACGGTCGCCGCGCGCTCGACGAGTTTTCCTTGCCGCATCATGAATACCTGGACACTCAAATAGCCCTTGTCGGCAAAAACCCCGAACACGTCCCGGTCGGTCCTGTCGGCGAGCACGACTTTCTGCTGTTCCATCACGCGGCCGATCTGGGCAATCAAATCGCGCAGTTCCCGGGCGCGCTCAAAATTCAGGTGTTCCGCTTCCATCTCCATCTTGCGCGTCAGCTCTTCCGTGATCCGTTGATGCCCGCCCTGCAGAAAATCGCGGATCTGCCGCACGATCTCATCATACTGCGATTTTTCCACAGTGAATTCGCACGGCGCCAGACACTGTCCGATATGGTAGTAAAGGCACACCTTTTTTTTGAGCCGCTTGCACTTGCGCAAGGGATACAACCGATCCAGCAGTTGCTTGGTTTCTACGGCGGCGCCGCCGTTCGGATACGGCCCGAAATAGAGCGCCTTATCCTTCTGGACGCGCCGGACGATCTCCAGACGCGGGTGTTCTTCATTTGTGATCTTGATATACGGGTACGTCTTGTCGTCGCGCAACATGATGTTGTAACGCGGGTGGTGGTGCTTGATCAGATTGCATTCCAGCACGAGCGCCTCGGCGACTGTATCCGTCACGATATACTCGATATCGGCAATGTGCGACACAAGTCGCTGTGTCTTCCCGTCGTGGCTTCCGCTGAAGTACGACCGCACGCGGTTGCGCAACACCTTCGCCTTTCCCACATAGATCACGCGCCCCTGCGCATCTTTCATGAAGTAACAGCCCGGTTTTTCCGGGATCAGCGACAGTTTGGCGCGCATCTCTTCCCAGTTCACCACAATCCCCCGGCTTTCCGAGGTTGTCCGAGCGCCTAAAAGAGGTTGTTCTAAAAGGCTGACCCAACCCCCTGCGCGCATCTTACCTCGACCTTTTCGAATGCGCTCTTTTTGCCTGCTGCCCGTTTGGCTTCCGACGCGGGGAGGAGGGGGCGTCAACCGCCCGTCACTGCGCCACCCTGGCCGGCCGCCTGGAATACCTTTGCCACCGCGCCCATCGATCCAAGCGTTTTGACCGCATCGGTCGGCAGGAAAATCGTGCTCGCCGGTCCCTGCGCCATCTGCACGAGCGCTTCAAACGACTGAAAAGCCAGCACGCGCTCGTCCAGTCCGGCGGCGGCAAGCGCCTCGATCCGCCTGCGTTCGCCAAGAGCCACCAGCCGGATGCTTTCCGCCCTCCCCTCGCCTTCCAGGACAAACGCCTGCTTGACGCCCTCCGCGCGCCGGATGTTCGCCTCTTTCTCCGCCTCCGCCCGCAGAATCGTCGCCTGTTTCTCGCCTTCCGCGCGCAGGATGCTGGACTGACGCTCACCTTCCGCCTGGAGGATGTTCGCCCGTTTCTCGCGTTCCGCCTTCATCTGCTTCTCCATCGACGCCTGGATTTCGACCGGTGGATGGATGTCGATCACTTCCACGCGATCGATCCGCACGCCCCACGTCTCGGTTACTTCGTCCAGCGACGAGCGCAGTTCCATACTGATGCGGTCCCTGCCCGAGAGCGTTTCGTCCAGTTCCATGTGGCCCACGACCTGCCGCAGATTGGAAGCCGTGATATTGCGGATGCCCTGAACAAAATCCTGGATATTGTACATCGCCTGTTGCGGATCGATGACGGTATAAAAAAATACGGTTTCGATATTGATCTTCACATTGTCGCGCGTGATGACCTCCTGTTTTGGAATGGCCACCTGCTGCGTGCGCAGGTCAATGCGCCGACGCAGGCGGTCGATCACAGGCACGATCATGTTCATCCCCGGTCCGAGCGTGCGGTGAAACCGGCCGAGGCGTTCGACGATCCCGATGGTCTGCTGCGGCACGATCTTTACTGATCCTATCACAAACAGCACGATCAACGCCAAAATGGCGATGAAAACAATGAGTTCCACCATCATCCGGCACACTCTCCCCACATCACAAGCGCTGTCATTTCTATATACGCCAATCACGCCCAGAAATGACCGGCGCTACTTTTCCGTCCGCTCGACGATCAGGGTGGAACTCCTGACCGCCCGTACCTCCACCCATTCGCCCGCGTCGATCGCGTCGGTCGGCTGTTTTCCCCGCGCGCTCCACACATCGCTGCCCACGCGCACCATGCCCGTGCGGCCCTCGGCAATCCTGCCAATCACAACACCGCGCTCGCCCACCAGATGGTCCACGTTTGACACATAGCCCGCCTTACGCGCCCGCAGTTTGCGCGCAAGCGGCCTGGTCAATGCCAGCAGCATGAGCGACAGCAGGCTGAAGACAGCAACCTGCAAGAGAATGTCGTGAATGAAGAGCGCTCCGAGTCCTGTGATGACGGCGGCCACGCCGAGCCACACCAGAACGAACGTCGCACTCACCATCTCCACGACGATCAACACGATACCGGCGACAATCCAAAGAATCGGACTCACACAATGCCCCTCTTTTTCAATAAATCTTTTCATTCCCGGCAATCCTGTAAAAAGTGGGAACCGCTCTTACGACAAACGCAGGGGGCAATGACATGAAACAGAACGACACACGCCGTGGACGCACCAGTCCGGAACTGGAATACCTCCAATCCGTCTGGCAGGCCGTGCAGAACGAAGAATTCCCGGAGGGTCCGTACGGCTCCACGCTTTTTCCGGACGACCGGCCGGGCAAAACGACTCCTTGGCAACCCCGCCAACGTGCGGTCTCGGCGTACCAGGACGAAAATCCCGCCTTTTCGGACGGCGCCATCGTACCGCCCGGCGCCGAACCCCGGGGCGAGGAACTGTAAGGCCATGTACACCCGGCCGGCCCGCCGTGCCGCAAACGACCGCCTATCACTTTATTCCGGCCAATCGTTTTGCGGCACATCCGGCCGCGAACAGGCGAAACAAGACGGGCCACCCCAAATCCTGCGGGAGACTACTGCTTGGCGGCCAGTTTGGCCTTCAGCGCGGCCAGTTCATCATCGACGCTCGAATCGCCCAGATTCTTGAACTCTTCGTCAAGATCCTTGCGCTTCCCGCTCAGTTCACTGCTCGCCTCCGCCTGCGCCTCCATTTGCATGACCTTCTCCTCCATACGGGAGAAGCCGCGCGAGGCGCTGTCAGAGTTGAAATTTCCCATCGTGTGGTTGATCTGCGTCTGCACGCGCGCCGCATCGGCCCGCGCGACCAGCATCTCGCGACGGCCCTTCATCTTGTCAAATTCGTCTTTCATGTCGGTCAGTTTCACTCTCAGCTCATCCGCCAGACTCTTCGCCTTGTCGTATTCCTGCGCGAATGTATCATAGCGGCCCTGCTGTTCTTTCTTGTCCTGCAGCGCCTTGCGCGCCAGTTCTTCATTTCCGAGCGCAAGGGCCTTCTCCGCCTGTTCCTGCCGCTTGGCCACAAGCGCCGCCGCTTCATCCCGCTGCTCCTGGAATCTGCGTTCCATCGCGATCTGCTTCGCCACGGCCACTTCCGCATCGGAAATGTCGGCCTCCATGTCGCGCAGGAATTGATTGATCATCTTCACCGGGTCCTCGGCACGATCCAGCAAGTCGTTCACATTTGCCGCCGTGATATCCCGTATCCTCTTGAACAGAGCCATCATCCTACCTCCCTCTGTGCCGCGCCCCGCAGGCGCGCTATCAGTATTTACGCAAAGCGCGCAAAAAGGTTTCAACGCCGCTGCCTGAAAAATGACGAAAACCCCGATTGGATTATCACATGTCCCCTAGCGGATTCCACCACCTGCAATTGTACCACTTCATGCGGATTCCAGCACGATATCAGGTGGAATTTCCTGCGCTGGACATTCGCGCCGCGCGTTCCAGCAGGCGCACGGCAACTTGCAGGGCCAGCACTAGCAGGACCAGCAGCAGCGCTGCTGTGTAGGCCAGTTGGTGCGCAGCGCTGTAAGGCACGTTCAGATACGTCCAGACCACGTACGTGAGGTAGCCGACGGGGTTCTTGACCAGATGCAGCGACGGATTGTAGTTCGACCAGCCCGCCGTGTAGAGCAGCGGCGCCGTCTCCCCCAACCCGATGGAAATCGCCAGCAGCAGTCCGGTCAGTATGCCGGGGAGCGCCGGTGGCAGAAGCACCGAGCGCAGCGCGGCGCCCGGCGAAAGCCCGAGTGCGAGCGCTCCCTCGTAAAAGCTCTTCGGCACCTGGCGCAGACTCGCCTCCGTGGTGCGCACAATATAGGGCAGTGTCAAGATCGTCAGACTGATCGCGCCTGCCAGAACGGAGAATCCGAACCCCCAAGCCTGCACCATGATGGTGTAGCCGAAATAGCCGATCACAATGGAGGGAATGCCAGCCATGACTTCCGCCGTGAAGCGGAGCAGGCGGCCCATGGCCGGTGAGGCGAAAAGTGCAATGTGAATGCCGGCGAGAATACCGAGTGGCGCCCCGAACAGGATGCTCCAGAAAATCAGGTCGAGCGTGCCGAGCACCGCGTTTTGCAGTCCGCCCGCCACGCCGCTGGTTTGCGTCAAAAACAGGCTGAGCCGCAGCCCTGGAACTCCGCGGCTCACCACTGAGACAAGGATGTCGAGCACGACAAGCAGCGCGCATGCGGTGACAGTCCACGCCATCACCCACAGCGCGCCCGACTGGATCCTGCGCCGCAAATCGCGGCCGCGAGCCAGGGGGACAGCCGACTCTCGGAATGAACGCGGAAAGAAACTCACGTTACACCTCGACTCCGATGTCGCGCCGGCCGATGGAAACCAGCAACCGCGCGAACAGATTGGACAACAGCGTGATGATGAGCAAACTGAGCGCGATCAGGGCCAGAGCATGAACCGCCAGCCCGGAAAAATCCGTCAGCGCGCTGTCGAGCAGCGCCGCGATCGTCGAGGCCATCGTCGCGATCGGACTGTACAGGTTCGTCGGCAGGTAGTTGGCCGCATTCCCGCTCACCATCAGCACCGCCATCGTCTCGCCCAATGCGCGGCCCCAGCCGAGGATCACCGCGCCAAAAATGCCCCGGCGTACCCACGGAAGCGCGATATGGCGAACCACTTCAAAACTCGTGAGCCCCAGCGCCAGCCCGCCTTCCACAGGCAGTTTGGGCACCTGAAGCAACAGGTCGCGCGTGGTGGCCGTGACGATCGGAATGATCATCACGGCAAGCACAAGTCCACTTGTGAGAAGGCCGAGTCCTGTGCCGACAGGACCCGCGAGAAACGGGACGGCGCGTCCAAGTCCGGTCAGCCATGGCCCGAGCCGGTTCTGCACGAGCGGCGCAAGCGCCACGACGCCCCACAGGCCGTACACGACGCTCGGAATACCGGCCAGCAGCTCGACGATAAGCGAGAGCACACCGCCCAGCCGGCCGGGCGCGCGGTACACCAGGACAAACGCCACCAGCACCGCGACAGGCACACCGACGATAAGCGCGATCAGCGAGCTGCCGAGCGTCCCGACCAAAAAAGGCAGGATGCCGAACGTCGCGCCTGGGGCGGCCTGCACTCCATGTCGCACGATCGGATTATTGGCGTACAGATTGCCCATGTTCCAGGTCACGCCCGTAAAGAAGCTGAATCCCTGATACCGCCATGCCGGCCAGGCATCCTGGACGAGCACCACTGTCATGCCAAGCAGAACAAGCAATGGACCACTGGCGGCAAGCGCAGTGGTCATTCGAAACACCTTCGATCCAGAGCGGCTGATTCTCACCGCATACAGCTCCTTGTAAGATGCGCTGAGGGAGTTCGTTTTGGGCACTCTCTTCAGACGGCAACCTGCGCCGTCATGCGCATACGGAATCATTCAGCTACTTGATCTGCTCAATCTGCGCGCGGCTTTTCGGATAGATCGACGCGGGCAGCGGCAGGAAGTGCACCTTTGTCATGAAGTGCGCCGCGTTCCCGCCGTGCGGGTTGATCGCCCACAGCAGAAGCGACCGGACGGCTGCGGCCACTTTGGCGTTTGCCTGGTGATCGTGGATGATTGCGTACTCGTAGTTGATGATCGGATACGAGTTGACGCCGGGCGCGTAAATCAACGAAATGCGCTCATTCTTCGGCGTATTCTTGATCAGTTGCGCGGCGGCGGCGCTGATTGTCTGTGCGTCCGGCAGCAGGAAACGGCCGGCGCGGTTTTGCAGCGCGGCTTCGCCGAGACCGACGCGCAGTCCGTTGTCAAGCCAGGAGATCCCCACGTACGCGATGCTGCCCTTGGTCTTGGCGGCAAGTTGCACGACCCCTTGGTTGCCGTTTGCGCCGAGTGAGTAGGAAACCGCCGGCCAGTTCACGGACGTGCCGTATTGGACCGTGTTGGCCCACTGGCTGTTCGTGTCTGTCATGAACTGCGTGAACAGAAACGTGTCGCCGCTGCCGTCGGTGCGGTGCACCGGCGTGATGGCGAGGTGCGGAAGTTTGATCCCCTTGTTCAATGCCGCAATCTGCGGCGCGTTCCAGTACTTGATCTTGCCGAGGTAGATCTGCGCGATCACATTGCCCGTCAGATGCAGATGCTGCGACGGTTTGACGCCCGGAATGCTGTACATGATCTGCTGCGCGGAGATGGCGAGCGGGATATTCAGCATGCCCGGCGTCAGTTTGAGCAGCGCGTTGCTCATGTAGGCATCCGACGCGCCGATCTGGACGACGCCGGAGGACGCTTGGGAAATCCCCGTGCCGCTGCCCGTCCCGGACGGTGTCAGTTTCACATTCGGAGCGACTTTTTTATACGCGGGAACCCACAACTGAAACAGCGGGAAGAGCAGCGTGGACCCCGTCTCCTGCAGGGTCACCGCAGGCGCTTTTGCCGCCTGCCTGACCGTCGTGCGCGCAAACGCCGCCGGCGTGGCCAGCGTTCCCACGCCCGCCATGCCCATCGTCAACGCCGCCGCGACCGACCACAATTGCCTTGCTGTCCGCTTCACAGACAAACCCCCTATTATCCTGTGTGTTCGCTATCAAACTGCAATGCTGCGAACAGCTTGATCCTAGCTTTCACAGGTAAAGAGGGTGTATGCACAGCGTAAAGGTGTGTGTCGGGGCCGTTAAGAAATTGTTAAGAATTCCTCGACGTAGACGCGCGTCCGTTCTTCTTTCGGAAAAGCAAACAGCGCCTTCGTGTCGGCGCACTCCACGAGCGAGCCGGATTCCATGAAAGCGGTCCGGTCCGCGATGCGCCTCGCCTGGGCCAGATTGTGCGTCACGAGCACAAGCGTCACGCGCGGCGCCAACCGGACGAACAGTTCCTCCAGGACTCGCGCCGATTTTGGATCAAGCGCGGACGCCGGTTCATCCAGCAGCAGGACCTCCGGCTCGACGGCGAGCGCCCGCGCCAGACACAGCCGCTGCTGCTGGCCGCCGGACAGCGCGGACGGCGAATGGCCGAGGCGATCCTTTACATCGTCCCACAGGCCGACCTCCAGCAATTGCTCCCGCGCAATCTCGTTTCGCTCGCGCTTGCCGACACCGTACAGCCGCAACGCCAGCGTCACGTTGTCCAGAATCGACATCGGGAACGGATTGGGGCGCTGAAACAGTATTCCGACCGATCTTCTGTACGCCTCCACATTGCGCACCGCCGCAATATCCTGCCCGTTCACCCGCACGGCGCCCGTGCTGCGAAAGCCGGCCACCGTCCGGCTCATCAGGTTCAGGGTGCGCAGCAGCGTGGTCTTCCCGCAGCCTGAAGGACCGATCAACGCCGTGATGCGCCGCGCCGGAATAGCAAGCGTTACATCGCGCAACACCTGTTTGTTGCCGTAAAAGGCTGACAATCCCTCGATCGCCACCGCCGCCGACTCGCCGGCCGCCCCGGCCGCATGCGCCCGCGCCGGACTGTCCTCCGTCAGCGGGCGATCCAGCGGCGTTCGCGGCAGCACTGCCTGTTCGCTCACGACACTTCCCCCATTCGCGCAGCATTCGCATTTGGAGGAAGTATACCAAGCGAGTGTTAAGAAACCGCAAAGATTGCGATCGCATCGCCCGGCGCGCGAAAGATTTACAAGAAATTCAAAAACGCCGGGCGCAGTGTACGGCAGCAACCCGGCGAATCTCCAAAATTCATTTGATTGACGGTTACAGAAGAGGGTCGAGACCCCTGCGGCACAGGCACAGCGCAACGCCTCTCAGGCGTGCGTGGCGGATTGCAGTTGCGGCAAAAAGCCGCCGGCCCGCAATTCGGCCATAAACGTGTCAAACTCCCTGAAGTTCATCTGCTGCTTGGCGTCGGACAACGCCACCTGCGGCTCCGGATGCACCTCCACCATGACGCCGTCCGCGCCGACGGCAAAGGCCGCCTTCGCCACCGGGATCATGATGTCCTTGCGGCCCGTGGAATGCGTGACATCCACCAGCACGGGCAGGTGCGTCTCCTGCTTGAGAACCGGAACAGCCGAGATGTCCAGCGTATTGCGCGTCGCCTTTTCATACGTGCGGATACCGCGTTCGCACAGAATGATCTGTTCATTGCCCCGCGCAGCAATATATTCCGCCGCAAATATGAGTTCTTCGATCGTCGCCGACATGCCCCGCTTCAGAAGCACGGGCACGCGCGCACCGCCGACCGCTTTCAACAATTCAAAGTTTTGCATGTTGCGGGCGCCGACCTGGATGATATCGATGTACTGCAGAGCCATCTCGACATCCGCGGGATTGACGATCTCGGAGATCGTGACAAGCCCGTACTCCTGGGCCGTCTGCTTCAGCAGCTTCAGGCCGGGTTCACCCAGGCCCTGAAAATCGTACGGCGATGTCCGCGGTTTGAAAGCGCCGCCGCGCATGACCGCGATGCCCTGGCGCTTCATCTCCGCGCCGACTTTCGCCATCTGATCGGTCGTTTCCACCGAACACGGTCCGGCGATGACAAGTGGCTTGCCGCCGCCAATCTCAATCCCCTTGACCGTCACCACCGTATTTGACGACGAGAGGGAACGGCTGACCAGCAGTTTGCGCTGTTCTTCCTCAAGGCCGAGCGATACTTTGAAAATTTGCTTGAACAGATATCGGATAGTCTCGCCGGAAAATGGGCCTGGATTCTCCTGCACGAGCATGTCCAACTGTTCCTTCTCCCGCTCCGGATCGTAAAACGGGACGCCCTTGCTCTCCTTCAACTGGCCCACCCGCTGCACGACATCCGCGCGCCTGCTCAGCAACTGGAGGAGCTGCAGATTGATCGCGTCGAGTTCCTCGCGCAACAGCTTCAATTTGTCTTCCGCCATCCCTATCGCTCCTTGCCGTCTTTATCACTCATCTATATCAGGCTCCAGCCAAAACCGCAACCCCCGGCAAAGGTGCAGGCGAAAAATCCGCATCTCCCCATGCCCACTTTTTGAACACGCTCCAGGGGACATGTGGCCTCCCTTCCGGTCACCCTGACATCCGCCGCGTCTCGCGCAGCACTTCGCCGAGCGCCTCAAGACAGCGCCGGTTCTCTTCCTCCGTGCCGATGCTGATGCGCACGTACTGGTCAATCCCTCTGAATCCGGCGCGCACGATGACGCCGTGGCGCAGGAGGGCTTCAAATACACGCATCCCGTCACCGACGCGGGCGAGAAGAAAATTTCCCTGCGTCCTTACGAACGGAACGCCAAGTCGGGCCAACCCATCATAATACTGCTCGCGCCCCGTCGCGTTGAGGTCCCTGACGCGCCGGACAAACTCCCGGTCCTCCAGGGCGGCGCAGGCGGCCGCCTGTGCCACCGCGTTGGCGTTGAACGGTTCGCGCACCTGGTTGACATATCCGATCCATTCCGGATCCGCAAGCGCATAGCCGAGCCGCAATCCGGCCAGACCGTGAATCTTCGAGAACGTCCGCAGGGAAATCACGGGTCGCCCGGCGCGGATGAACGCCAGGGAATCCAGCGGATCGGGCGTGTCGACGTACTCCAGATAGGCCTCGTCCATCACCACGATCACATGCGACGGCACACGCTCCATGAACGCGGCGACCTCGCCGTGCGTCAACCAAGTTCCGGTCGGATTGTTCGGCGTACACAGGTACAGCAGTTTTGTGCGTTCTGTCACAGCTTCCAAAAAACGGTCCAGACCATAGGCAAAGTCCTCGCCAAGCGGCACCTCACGCACATGTGCGTCCATGACCTGCGCCCCGAACGCATACTGTGAAAACGACGGCGCAGGAACGACGATTTCGTCGCCCTGCGACAGAAACGTCTCCGACAGCATCTTGATCATCTCGTCCGACCCGTTGCTCATCAGCACGTGCTGCGCGGTTACGCCGCAAGCCGTCGCGATTGCCCTTCTCACGTCCTGCGCCGCGCCGTCCGGATAGCGGTGCAGCGAGCCGACCATGGTCCGCACCGTCTCGATCGCGCGCGGGGATGCTCCGTACGGGTTTTCATTCGAGGCCAGCTTGACGACCTCTGTGACGCCATACTCGCGCGCCACATCCGCCGCCGGACGGCCCGGCACGTAGGGGCGGATCTCCAGAAGATGGGGACGGACGGCCGCTCTATTTTTTTGCGCCGGCGGCCGCCCGTCAGTCGCCGCCCGCAAGTCGCGAGAATCCGACATGCGTCGCCTCCCTCCTGCCCACTTATTTTGCTACAATGTAACACAGAGTGGGCAGGGCGTCCACGTATCGCGGCCAGACTTGCATCGCGGCTGGCCTGCGCCACAGCCGGCCTGCCACAGCCGGACCTCACGTTCAAGAGCGTGGCGGACAACCTCTAAAAGAACAGGAGAATGCAACGCATGGTATCCCTTCAGGACATCCGGGAGGCGCGGTCAATACTTCAGGGCGTCAGCGTTGTGACGCCTCTGGACCATTCCCGCACACTGAGCGAACTCTCGCACAACGAGGTCCACCTGAAACTGGAGAACCTGCAGCGCACCGGTTCATTCAAGATCCGGGGCGCCTACAACCGTCTCTCTCATCTGCCGGACGATATGCGTTCGCGCGGGGTCATCGCGGCGTCCGCCGGCAACCATGCGCAGGGGGTGGCGGAAGCGGCGCGCCTGCTGAACATGCCATGCACCATCGTCATGCCCGTCGCCGCTTCGTTCTCGAAGGTGCAGGCCACGCGCGGCTACGGAGCGAAGGTCGTGCTGTTCGGCGATTCGTACGATGACGCGTTCATCCGCGCGACGCAACTGCGCGACGACGAGGGGTCGGTCCTCATCCACGCGTTTGACGATGAACAGGTCATTGCGGGACAAGGGACGATCGGACTCGAACTGCTGGACAGCCTGCCCGACATTGACGCGGTGCTGGTGCCCGTCGGCGGAGGCGGACTGCTCGCCGGCATTGCAACCGCTGTCAAATCCATCCGCCCCGGCGTCCGCGTATTTGGCGTCCAGGCGTCCGGCGCCGCGAGCTTCCGCGCGTCGTTTGAACAACACTCCCTTCGCGCGCTTGAACACGTCGCGACGATCGCCGACGGCATCGCCGTCAAACGGCCCGGAAACATCACGTGGGACATCGGCAGTCGGCTCGTCGAGGACGTACTGGTCGTCGAAGAGGAGGAGATCGCCCGGGCGATGGTGTTTCTCCTGGAACGGCTGAAAGTCCTGAGCGAAGGGGCGGGCGCGATCGGCGTGGCGGCGTTGCTCTCCAGCCGCTTCCCACTCACGGACAAACGGGTTGCGGTGATTCTCTCCGGCGGCAATGTCGACATGAGCCTGCTCTCCCGCCTGATTGAGCACGGTTTGGCGGCGGCTGGCAGACGCGCACGGATTGTGACCATCCTTGTGGACAGACCGGGAGCGCTCTCCCGTCTCCTGCGGACCGTGGCGGAGTGTGGCGCGAACATCTCCTCCGTCGAGCATCATCGCTTCACGCGGTCTCTTGTCATCGGCCAGGTCGAAGTGCAACTGGAGGTCGAAACCCGCGACACGGAGCATCTGGCCTATCTGTGCGACCAGTTTTCACAGGCCGGCTACACCTTCGAGATCGATTGAGGGCTGTGGCCAACCGGGGGAGTTGAATCGGCATGCGGGGCCGCAACAAAGACGTGACGCGCAAAAAACTGCTTGAGGCCGCGGTCGACGTTTTTTCAGACAAAGGCTATAACGATGCGTTAATTGACGATATAGCGGCAAAATCCGATACGTCCAAGGGCGCTTTCTATTTTCATTTTCCCAGCAAAAAAGCTATCTTCGAAGCTCTGCTCCAGACATTGGTCGATCGTCTGATCGGCGACGTCGAATCGGCGATCGACGCCAACCAGGGCGCCCTAGCTAAGATTGAAGCCGCGTTGCGCACGGTGCTTTCGATTTTCGTACGCCACGAAAAGGCCACCCGCCTGCTCTTTGTAGAGGCCAGCGGCCTTGGCAGGGTGTTCGATAAGCAGGTGTACGCGGCGCACCGCGAATTCGCACGGTTGATCGCGCACCATCTGCAGGCCGCCGTCGACGATGGTTCCATCGCTCCGCTCGATGTCCACCTGACGGCGTACGCATGGCTGGGAGCCATTCACGAAGTGCTGTTCATGACGCTACTCGCTGGCGAAAAACGGCCCCTGGACACGCTCGTGGACCCCTTGTGCACCATGCTGGTGCGTTCGCTGCGGCGGCCGGACGAAACGGACGAAAGCCGCTGAGAGCAGCGGCTGCGCGCTTGCGCGTCAAATTCAGGCGTCGGCCGCATCGTGCGCGGGATTATCCGTCTTTTCACGGTCGGGAGGCCGTGCGGGACGGCGCGGCGGCGCTGCCGGCCACTCCCGCGACAAGCCGGCCGACAGCGCGTACTTGATCCCCTGTTCAATGCTCATGTCAAGCGGCTTGACGCGGTCAGCCGGAACCACGAAACTGACGCCCATCATCTGAAAACTGAACGGCACAAAGACAGCCACCTTGCCCATCCCGTTTTCGCCCAGCTCCGGAAGTCCGTCCGAGCGCGTGATGAACCCGAGTACTTCGAGGTCCGTATCCTCGATGCGGACGAGCACCACTTTCTGAAATCCCTGCCGGTATCCGACCAGTGATTCCACGGTATCTTTGACGATTCCATACAGGCTTTTAACGATCGGCACGCGCTTGATCTGACGGTCCAGATAATCGAGAATCCGTCTGCTCGCCCAATGCGTTGCAAGCGCGCCCGCCAGCGTGATCAGGATCATCGCCAAAAGAAGTCCGAGACCAGGAATGTACCGTCCGGCAATCCGCAATCCGTCGCTCAGCGCGAGCGCATTGAGCCAGTTTCCCACCTGCACGATCACCCAGATGACGATCGCCATGGGCACGATAGTGATGATCCCGTTAACAAAATATTTGCGCAGCAGCTTGATCATGGCCGTCTCCTCATCCGCCGGGCGACATCCGGCAATTGGGACCGGTACAATTCAGACCGGCCGCATTGCCCCGCCGCCGCAAAATTGGTACACTGCAATCATATATAGATTCTACTACAGCGCAGCATGCGCAGTATTGAGGAGCAGACGATGTCTATCGATCAGCCGCACCCTGTCGCACCACCCCATATCGGCGCAGACGCGCAGACTGCGCGGCGACCGCAGCACACTCGAAACGGCGAACGCTTCTCCCATGCGCTGGATCGCGCACTGCGCGCCGCCGATCCCGCCTCCTTGGCGCAGACGGCGTCCAGCGTCCAGGGTCAGACAGCGTCTTCCGCAATGTCCAGCACGACATTGCGGCTGGACATGTTTGCCGCACTCATCACCTCGGAACAATCGATGTGGAACACATCGCAAGGCAGTGTGTCGCAAGGCAGTGCATCGCAAGGCTTCGGCGGCCTCTTTGGCGGCGCGCCCGGCGCGTCCTCCGGTCTTTTCACACCGCCGCTATCGTCGGCGATCGACCCCGCCTCGCCGCTTGGCGCCTTGCTCGACACGTCCGTTATCGGCGCCGGTGGAGGAAGCGCAACCCTCGCATCCGCGTTGATGAACGCCGGCGCAGCGATCCCGCCGTCCGGTTTGCCCGCCTTTTCGGCTTCCGGTTCGGCGCTTCCCTCATGGAACGAAACGGGTGCGCAACAGACTGCGTCAAGCGTGTCTCCCGTCGCGAATGAAAGTTCAGGACAGACGGCGGCAAGCCAGGCGGCAGGTCAACCGAACGCGCTGCGCGCCGCGTTGCAGCCCCTGATCGCATCCCTTGCGCCACAATACGGATTGAATGCGCAACTGGTGAACGCCCTGATCACGCAGGAGTCCGGTTACAACCCCACGGCCACGTCATCCGCGGGAGCGATGGGACTTATGCAACTGATGCCCGGCACGGCGACATCCCTCGGCGTCGGAAATCCGTATGATCCCGTGGAGAACCTGCGGGGCGGGATGCAGTACCTGGGCAATCTGTTAAAGGAGTTCGGCGGCAGCCTGCCGCTTGCGCTCGCCGCCTACAACGCTGGTCCGAACGCAGTAAAAGAGTACGGCGGCATCCCCCCGTACCCTCAGACGCAGCAGTATGTGACTGACATCATGAGCCAATTGTCCACCCCCCCACTTTAAGGAGGTTGTTCAAAAA
>JAKACR010000247.1 GCA_021821225.1 Bacillota bacterium
GGTCATGAACGCCGCGCCTGTGGAACGCTCCACTGCGTCCTCCGCGTATAGTTTTCTCCGTTTTTTGGGAGGAGCGGTGGCGCCCTATATGGCGGGCAAACTCGCGGAGTGGTTCAATCCTCACGTGCCGTTTATCACCGGAGGTGTGTTTGTTGTTCTTTCCGCGGTATTCGTCGGCCTGAATTATAATCACGTAAAGCATGTGGATCGCGTGCCGGCCACTCATTGATAATTGATGAAGAAGCCAATTTTCACGGCGGCGCTATCGTCGGTCAAATCAGCTTCGTGGTTGGTGATCGGACCTTCCCTGACGCCAATCGGAGGCAAGCTGGCCCCGTCGCCGCCGACTTTCGCCGCCAGCTTTCATCACCGGCTTTCTTGACAAAAGAAGCTGGCTGTGCGACCATATAGTCAAGTAATTGACTATATGGGGATGAAGTCCCGTGCAACCATCAGAGGAGATTCGGGCGGCCGTCGTTCTGGATGTTTTCCGCGCGGCGAACCTGCTGTCGCGAGTGGGGGGCAAGCTGGCGGTCCAGGCGGGTCTTTCCAGCGTTTCGCAGTGGCTTTTGCTCGGAACCGTCGCCGCGCAGCCGGGCGTGGCTCTGCGTGATCTGCGCCAGAATACCCTGGTCACCAAGCAGAATATTTCCAGTATGGTCGAACGCTTGAAACAGGCGGGGTATCTGGAGACCTATACAGATCGCGCCGACCGCCGCGTCGTAAGGGTCAGGATTACGGAGGAAGGCAGGTGTGCGCTCGCCGTATTGCAGCCGTTGACAAAAGAGAGTAACGAGGCCACGTTCAAGGGGTTTTCGCAGGATGAATTGCGCCTGTTTTCCGGGTTGTTGCGGCGTCTGCTGAGCGCGTTGGGCGAATGTGCGGACGGCGGCAGAGCTTGACGATGGCGGAGCTTAGCGGCGGCAGGGGCGGCGATGGCGTCGTCTGACGACAGTGCTGACTGAGCACAGCCGGGCGACCGTTTGAATGTATGAGTGGGCGGGTTTACCCAAATGGTCAATAAATTGACTTAATTCGAGGAGGATATGCATGGAGAATAAACGAGTGGTGTTGGTGACGGGCGCAAGTCGTGGCATAGGCGCCGAGACGGCGGTACTGCTGGCGTCCCGGGGCTATCGCGTCGCGGTGAATTACATGGCGAGTCCCGGCAGGGCGAACGAGGTGGTCCAAAGGATTGAACAGGCCGGTGGAGAAGCCTGGGCGATTCAGGCGGATGTGCGCTCCGCGCCGCAGGTGGAACGCCTGGTCGGGGAGATAGCAAAGAAATGGGGGACGGTGGACGTGCTGGTGAACAACGCGAGCATGTCATTTGCCGTTAAGCCGTTCCGGGAAATGGCGTGGGATGAGTTTTCCCAGAAATTAAACGATGAGATGGGCGCCGCGTTCATCCTGACAAAGACGGTGGCGACGCATATGGTGAAAAACGGGTATGGCCGGATTGTCTATATCGCGAGCGGCCTGGCCCGCCGCCCAACCGTGGGCATGATCGCACACGGCACGGCCAAGGCGGCCCTGGTGCAGTTTGCCCGCTTCATCGCCCAGGAGTTTGGTCCGCAAGGGATCACGGCCAATGTGATCTCGCCCGGTCTGGTGGATACAGAGGCGACTGCGGGCGTTTCGCCGCAACTGCGTGAACGTGCGGCGACTCTCACGCCGCTCGGCCGTATCGCCAGCGCGCAGGATGTGGCCGGAGCCATCGCGATGGTTGTCGGAGACGATGCACGCTTTATCACGGGCGCCTACGTGCCGGTGAACGGCGGAAACGCCATGGATTGAAGCGGCAAGCCAAGCGCCCTATTCTTGGATCGTGGAATCGTGCCGCGCATTCCCCGGTGATGGTCTGGGACCGCCTTCCGGAACTTGCTCCCTTTTTGAACAAACTCTTCAGGAGTTGAGCGCCGTGAGAACGAGATACGGCATACTGGGCACCATCCTGTGCGGCGCTTTTGCGGGGAATATGGAGGCCGTGATGCCCAATGCCGCACTCTCTCGTATACTGATTGCGCTGCATGCCACCGTGGCGGGCGGCACGTGGATTCTGACGATTTACACGCTGCTCTTCGCGGTGGCGATGCCAGCGTTCGGAACCGCGGGAGACAGGATCGGCCATGAGCGTCTCTATCTATGGAGCCTGATTGCCTTTTCCATAACCATGCTGTTCAGCGGTCTTTCCCGCACGCTGATGGAACTCATCCTATGGAGAGCGCTGGCCGGGATATCCATCGCGCCCTCATTGCCTGCGGCCATGGCAATCGTATCGAAGCACTTCTCCGCGAAGGAGCGGGGCAAGGCGATGGGCGTTCTTGGGATGGCGATCGCGGCCTCGACCGCCATCGGGGTGCCGATAGGCGGCATCATCGCACAATACGCAGGGTGGCCGGCAGTGTTTTATGCGGGAATTCTCGCAGCTCTCACCGGAATTGTGCTCAGCCTCATCGTACTGCCGGATGGCGAGCGACGCAAAGCGAGCGGGCGATTTGATTTTTTCGGCATGGTCTATTTTACGGCGGGATCCATCTGCCTGATGTTCATTCTGGCCACGGGTTCCACGAACGACTGGAGAACTCCCGCGGGTTGGACCATCCTGCTTTGCGCCGTCGGTTGCGGGCTTGCCTTCGTTGTCGCGGAACGGCGGAGCGCTGAACCCTTTTTGCCTTTGCGCCTGTTTCGCGCGGTTCCCTTTGTGGCCATCTCCCTGGTCCGCGCGCTGCAAATGGCCGTTTTGTATGGCGTCCTGTTCCTGTTGCCGCTGTATTGGGAACAAGCCAGGCACGAGGCGGCGAGCAGCGCGGGGATGGGCTTGCTGGTCCTGCCGCTCGTTATCATGATTGCCGCGCCTGTTGCGGGGCGTCTCACCGATCGCTGGGGCAGCAGAACCTTGGTGGTGATCGGCATGGTTGCAACGGCGCTGGGATCGTGCGGATTGCTGGTCATCTTCGGCGGTAGCGGGAATCCCCTGATGCTGGCGAGTCTGGTTGTTCTCGGAACTGGATTTGGCTTTGTGCAGTCAGCATCGATGACGGCCGTGACGCTCTCGCTGCCGCAGGACAGTTTTGGAGTGGGGCTTGGGGTGTTCAACATGCTGACGTTTGTCGGCGGAACCATGGGGTTGGCGCTGTTCGGGTCGCTGACGGTCTCCGCCGGGTTTCGCGCGGATTACTCCGTGATGATGGCGGCGGGGCTGGCGGGCGCCATACTGGCTCTTGCCTCTATGCGCAACGGATCCATCCAAACGGACCAGCAAAAGAGTCGTAATCAGCGGCAATATTGATCCTTGCGAGTGATTTCACAAGCGATTCCCCCTGTTACGATAACAGTGTGAAATTTTACACTACTGGGAGGGGATCGAGATGGTCGCCTGGTTGCGCAATCATGTGGTTGCGCGCTGGATCATGGCAGTCTTACGCGTTTGGGTTGGATGGCAATGGGTGAGCGCCGGGGCTGAAAAGTTGAGCTCGCCGGCCTGGACGGGCAACAAGGCGGGCACTGCCATCACCGGGTTTCTGCAGCATGCGGCGAGTCTGAGCCAAGGGGCACACCCCAGTGTTCAGGGCTGGTATGCCGGATTCATCCATGGGGTGGCTCTGCCGGATGCTGTGTTTTTCAGTTATCTGGTGTCGTGGGGAGAAATGCTGGTCGGCCTGGCGCTGATTTTCGGGATCTTCACGACCTTCGCCGCTCTGATGGGTGCGGTCATGAACACCGCCTATCTGCTTGCGGGGACTTCCAGCACGAACCCGAACATGCTCATCATCGAAATGCTCATCCTGATTGCGGGGTTCAATGCCGCCGCCTATGGAGTGGACTACTGGCTCATTCCACGGTTTCGCCGCTGGATGAAGTATGAAGTCGAACCGTCCGCCGTCGGTGGGCTCAAACGCAAAAGCGGTGCCTGACGCACGCGCGTGGGGCGTGCTGGGGCCGCCGGATCATCCATCGGGCGGTTGTCAAAAATGAGAGCCGGCGGCTGGGATCACCCATCAATCGGCCCTCATTTTTATGTCGGGGGTCGATCAGCGCATTGTTTCAGTTGAAATTTGGAATGTCACGCCGAACTTGTCCGTGACAATGCCGTACGCGGGGCTGAAGAAGGTTTCTTACATTGGCATTCTCACCTGTCCGTTCTGTTTCAATGATTCATAAAAATGCTCTGCTTTTTCTTTATCGTCCGTCGTGATGCAGATCGTTACCTGATTTCCGGATGGGTGAGGATGACCCGAAAAAGTATCGGAGAACATCAGTTCAGATTCCCCGGCTTTTAACACGGCATGCGCACTGCGTTCCTTCACATCGTCCGCCATGGACGATTCAGGATTGCCAGGCATCTCGCCGAACGTCAGGCGAAAGGCGACCTTCGCGGCGAACACTTCCTCGTAGAAACGGATTGCTTCCCTCGCAGTTCCATCCATATGGATTTTATGCTGATCGAATGAAATTAAAGCATTAAAACTATCTTATAAAGTTATTATAGTTGACATATAAGGGGTTTTTGCGGTATTATACTTGACGTTAATATGATTTTTTTGTGCGAAATCCGCCTATGCGGGAGGAAACATCACATGAAATGCTTCCCTGATTCCTCCGACAGCGTTG
>JAKACR010000248.1 GCA_021821225.1 Bacillota bacterium
CTCAGACTGGTAGCCGGCGTCCACAAGCGTCTCGAACCCCGCCTTGACCAGTGCGCTCACGCCGCCGCACAACACGGCCTGCTCCCCGAACAGGTCCGTCTCGGTCTCTTCCTTGAAGGTGGTTTCCAGCACACCGGCGCGCGTGGCGCCGATCCCTTTGGCATACGCGAGCGCGGTGTCTTTCGCCCGGCCGCTCGCATCCTGGTAAACGGCGATCAAGGCCGGCACGCCGCCGCCGCCTTCATACACGCGGCGCACAAGATGGCCGGGCGCCTTTGGCGCGACCATGATGACATCGACATCCGCGGGAGGGACGATCTGCTGAAAATGAATATTGAATCCATGCGAAAACATCACCGTCTGCCCCTTGCGCAGGTGCGGTTCGATCTCTTCACGGTACACGCGCGCCTGCGTTTCGTCGGGCAGCAGGACCTGCAACACGTCCGCCGTCCCGGCGGCGTCTGCGACAGACACCACGGAGAAGCCGTCCTCTTCCGCCTTGGCGGCCGACTTTCCGGGGCGCTGGGCGATGATCACGCTGACCCCGCTGTCGCGCAGATTCTGCGCCTGGGCGTGTCCCTGGCTTCCGTATCCCAGCACAGCCACCGTCTTGCCCTGCAATGCCTGCAGACTTGCGTCTTTGTCATAGTACATTTGAACCAAACGATTCCTCTCCCCGCTTTAAAAAATTGAGCCCCGCACTCTGTTCGCGCGACATGGAACGGACCATCGCCGTCACGCCTGTCCGCGCAATCTGCGCCACGCCAAACGGAGTGAGCAGACCGATCAGCGCGTCGACCTTTTCCGTGTCGCCGGTGACCTCGACGGTGATGGACGCATGCGCCACATCGACGATGGCCACGCGAAACGGCTCAAGGATGTGGGAAATCTCCAACCTCGTCTCACGCGACGTGCTCACCTTGATCAATGCCAGTTCGCGGCTCACAATGCGCTCGGCCGATATGTCCTCGACCTCCAGGACATCGATCAGTTTGAGCAACTGCGCCTCGATCTGCCGCGCTGTGCGGTCGTCGCCGCTTGTCACGATCGTCATACGGCTGCACCCCGGCCGTTCGGATGAACCGACCGTGATGCTCGCGATATTGAACCCGCGACGGGAAAACAACCCCGCAATGCGGGCGAGCACGCCGGGACGGTCGTTCACCAGCACGGACATGGTCCGTTCCATGTCACTCCTCCTCCCATTGCAGCAGCATCTCGTCCGTTCCCTTTCCGGCCGGAACCATCGGGAACACGTTCTCCTCCTCTTCGACGACAAAGTCGATGACCACCGGGCCGTCATGTGCCAGAGCGCGGCGGATCACACTCTCCGCCTCCGCCGGGGTCGCCGCGCGCAGTCCGAGCGCGCCGAACGCTTCCGCCACCTTGACGAAGTCCGGAGAACTGATGCGGCTCTCCGCATAGCGCTTGTCGTAAAAGAACTGTTGCCACTGGCGGACCATGCCAAGAAAACCGTTGTTGATGACCGCCACCTTGACGGGCAGTTGATTTTCCACGATGGTCTGCAATTCCTGGATGTTCATCTGAAAGCTCGCGTCGCCCGCCACGCAGACCACCGTGCGGTCGGGCAACGCCACCTGCGCGCCCATGGCGGCGGGAAATCCGTAGCCCATGGTGCCAAGTCCGCCCGACGTGACAAGCTGGCGCGGGGCGCGCCATGGATAGAACAACGCCGTCCACATCTGGTGCTGGCCCACTTCCGTGGTGATGATCGCCTCGCCCGCCGTCAGTTCCGCCAGCAGGTCGATCACGGTCTGCGGCTTCAGGACATTTGCGTCGCGCTTGGCGTCAAGCGGCCACTCGCGGTGCCATTCGTCGATCTGCGCAAGCCACTCGGTCGTGTCCGGATGGAGCTCCAGCCGGCAAAGCGCGTCGAGCAACAGGCCGACATCCGCCACCACCGGTATGTCCACGGCCACATTCTTGCCAATCTCCGCCTGGTCGATATCGACGTGGATCTTTCGGGAGCGGGGCGAAAAACGCTCCAGTTTTCCCGTCACCCGATCATCGAAGCGAACGCCGAGCGCGATCAGCAGATCGCACTGCGTGATCGCCTGGTTGGCGGCATACTTGCCGTGCATCCCGAGCATGCCCACAAACAGTTCGTCGCTGTTCGGGAACGCGCCGAGTCCCATGAGCGTGGACGCCACGGGAATCCGCGCCCCGCGCGCAAATGCGCGCAGCTCCTCCGCCGCCCTCGAGCTCACGATCCCCCCGCCGATGTACAGAAGCGGACGCCGCGCCTGCGCGATTGCCGCCGCCACCGCGTCTACGGCGGCCTCCTCCGGCGCGCCGGGCACACGGTATCCCAGCGGCGCGGGTTGCGGCAACCGGACATAGGCGGCGGGACCGCCCGTCACATCTTTCGGCAGATCGATCAGGACCGGGCCGGGCCGGCCCGTGGTGGCGATGTGGAAGGCGTCCGCAACGACCTGCGGCAGGTCTTCGATGTGCCGCACCTGGTAGTTGTGCTTCGTGACGGGCATCGTGATGCCCACGATATCGGCTTCCTGAAAGGCGTCCGTGCCGATTGACCCTGACACCACCTGCCCTGTCAGAACGACGAGCGGCGTGGAATCCATGTAGGCGTCGGCGATGCCCGTCACCAGGTTGGTCGCGCCGGGCCCGGAGGTCGCGAGTACGACGCCTGGGCGCCCGCTCACGCGCGCATACCCTTCCGCCGCATGCACCGCGCCCTGCTCATGGCGCGTCAAAATATGCCGGATCGGCGCGCTGTACAGCGCGTCGTAGACAGGCAGGACCGCGCCGCCCGGGTATCCGAAAATCACATCCACCCCCGCCTCGACGAGCAGTGAACAGAGCAGGTCGGCTCCCGACTTCACTGCAAAACGGGGCAGTTTCCCCGCTCCGGAAAGCGTTGTCCGAATCGTCGTCTGCGGTGCCTTCGCGCCCAGTTCCTCCGGCAGCGGCATACGGCCATGGCTTACAAGTTGCTCACTAGCCTGCATGCTCTTCGTCCTCCCCTCTCATCTTACCGGAATTATATCCGTCGCCCCTCTGTGCGGGCCAGTTGATGAAAAGCCTCGTGCAAACGCCTCGTGATCGCTCCCGGTTTCCCGGATCCGATCCGCCTGCGGTCCACTTCCACCACGGGGATGAGTTCCGCGGCCGTTCCAGTCAGAAAGCACTCGTCCGCGACATAGATGTCATGGCGGGTGAACGGCGTCTCGGCGAGCGGGATCTCCATCTGCTCGCAAAGATCCATGATTGCGCGCCGCGTGATACCGTCCAAGGCGCCAAGGTAACAGGGCGGAGTGATCACGCTGCCGCGCCTGACGATAAATACGTTGTCGCCCGATCCCTCGCAGACATAACCCTGGCCGTTCACCGTGAGCGCCTCCAGCGCGCCCGCGTGGATGGCCTCCAGCTTGACCATGACGTTATTCAGGTAGTTGAGCGACTTGATCTGCGGGTTCAGCGCGTCGACCCCCGGCCGCCGCGTGGCCACCGTCACGATGCTCAGGCCGTTATCATAGTATTCCTGGGGAAACAGACGGATGTTATCCGCGATGACGATGACCGTCGGTTGGGGGCAGTTGCGCGGGTCCAGTCCGAGATCCCCCGCGCCGCGCGTCACCACGAGCCGGATGTACCCGTCCTGCAGATCGTTTGCGCGCACCGTCTGCAGGACCGCCTCCGCCATCCGCTCGAAATCGAACGGGATGTCAAGAAGGATGGAGCGGGCCGATTCGTAGAGGCGCACAAGGTGGTCATCCAGACGGAACACATTGCCGCCATAGATCCGGATGCCTTCAAACACGCCGTCTCCGTACAACAACCCGTGATCAAAAACCGACACAACCGCTTGCTCTTTTGGCACAAGCCGGCCATTGAGAAAGATCTTCCGCTCGCCGCTCATCAATTGACCCCCCGGCGCGTGCATCCACGCCTAAATAAACATCAACCCTGCAAGCAGCCGACGGCGTCTCGCGCGCCATCCAGAACCTGCCCCAGGGCTCTCTTCCCATCGCCTTTCAACGTCAGCCGCCCCGCCCGGATTCGGGCATCCCGGGCGAACGCCAAATCCCGCAAACGACAGCCTACCGACAATCTGCAAAGATAATTTTCATCATTATAGCGGCGCATTGCAATCCCCGTCAACTTCTTGTATAATGTCCTTAACACAAAGACATATGTCGTCAAGAAGTAGACAGCCCGACTGGAGGCCGAACGCAACATGAGCGACGATCCTTATTATCTCATTCGGCGCTCGCAGTTGCCAGAGGTGATCCGGCGCACAACCCTTGTCTCCGAGCTGCTTTCGCGCCACTCCACCATGAGCGTCCTGGAGGCCACCCGCCAAGTCGGCATCTCGCGCAGTGCGTACTACAAGTATAAAGAGACCGTCAGGCCATTTTCCGCAAACATCGCCGGCCAGATCGTGACACTGGCGCTGACCCTGCGCCATGAACGCGGCGTCCTGTCGGAAGTGCTCAATACCTTGGCGGCGCTGCGGGCGAACATCCTCACCATCAACCAGTCGCTTCCGCTGCAGGGGCTGGCCACGGTGATCCTGTCCGTGGAGACGCGCGATCTGACGGGCGAACTGACAGAAGCGGTC
>JAKACR010000249.1 GCA_021821225.1 Bacillota bacterium
TCGCGGAGCGGGCGGGTGTCAATGAAGTGACGCTGTTTCGCCACTTTGGCAGCAAGCTCGATCTTTTGCGCAAAGCGGTCGACCACGGACTGATGGAGATCCGGGTGCAGGACGACATCGCGCCTTATGTCGCTCTTCCGCTGGCCGACGGGTTGCGGGCGTTTGTGCGGGACTATCTTACGCAGTTCAACAGCAAGAGCGACGTGCTCATGCTGGGGCTCAGCGAATCGTTCACACATCCGGAACTGGCGGAACTGATCAGGGCGTTTATGCGGCGCCTGCGCAGAAATGTCCAGTCATACTTTGAACGATTGGAGGACGAAGGCAAGATGCGCCACGCGGACCATATATTTATGACGCATCTGTTCATCTCGTCGTTGACCAGTGCGGCAGCGTGGCGCCGGCGCGCGTCGGCGGATTCGTCGGCTGAATTCTCCGATGAGCGCCTGATTGAAGGAATCGTGGATATTCTGGTATCGGCGTACGGCCGGAATCCGTAGCCGGATCGATCAGCGAAGACAGCGGACAGGGGGTAACAGTGTGGCAAAAGCTCGCGCGGTGGGGCTTGGCGTCATCGCAATACTGGCAGCGGTCATCGTTGTCGGCGGTGGAGGTTATTATTTTTACCAGCAGCAGAATTATGTCATCACGGACAACGCGAGTGTTTCGGCGACGCTCGTGCCGCTGGATTCGCCAACCGGAGGCAGGCTTGTAACATGGCGGGCCGCGACAGGCAACGCGGTTTCGCAGGGGCAGGTGATCGGTCGGATTGAGGGGCTGACGGGGACCACTCAGGTTGTGTCGCCGCGCTCGGGAAACATCGTGCAAAATGACGCGGCGGTCGACGAGATTGTGGTTCCGGGCCAGCCTTTGGCGTATGAATTGAATCCGAACCGCATCCGGATTGTGGCGAACGTGGATGATTCCCAGATCGGCAATGTGGCTGTCGGAAAAAAGGTGGACATCACGATAGACGCGTACCCCGGCACGAAATTCACGGGCACTGTCACGCAGATCGGAAGCGCAACGGCGGTCCTGACAGAGGGAGTGCCGAACACGAACCTGAGCCAGAATTTCCAGCACATTGTACAGCGCATTCCGGTATACATTTCGATCCCCGGCACGGAGGGAAAAACGCTTTATCCAGGGCTGTCCGCAGTCGTCGCGATCCATCGCAATTGATCAGATCAGGAAGGGAGTGAGACGCGGTGGCGGTGTCTTCTTTATGGCGCATGCTGGTGATCAATATCATCGTTGTCGTTGCGCTGATTTCTCTCCTGTTTGGCGGATACATCTATTACGTCAATTCGGTCGACTATGTGTCGACACAGGATGCCCAGGTGACAGGCAGGATCATTCCGGTTACGGTGCCGTTTGCTGGCCGCCTGTCGTCGTGGCAGGTCGGCGTCAATGACACTGTGCTTGCGGGAGACGTGCTCGGCAGTCTTTCCAAAAGCAGTGTGCTGTCGTTAAACGGGGGACTGGCGCAACTCATCTCGACCAATGCGTCTGCGCGCAGTCGCCTCGCTGGCATGGAAACCTTGACATCTCCCATCACGGGGACCGTGATCCAGAACAGCGTCCACGCGGGTCAGGTCGTTCAGCCTGGCGAGGTGCTGGCGGAGGTCGTCAATCTGAACAAACTCAACATCACGGCGAACATTTCCGAGACGGAGATCCGCCACATCACTGTCGGCCAGACGGCCAATGTCACGGTCAGCGCCATTCCGAACACCGTGTTCAAAGGCACTGTGGAACGCATCGGCCTGGCGGCGACATCCATCTTTTCACTGGTCCCCAATCTGTCCGCCGCGTCGGGGTCGTACACCAAGGTTGTGCAGCGCATTCCGGTCGTGATCTCGCTGGACGGAGGGTATTCCGGACAACCGCTGTTGCCCGGAATGAACGCGAATGTCACGATCCAAGTCAACAATAACAACGGATAACGCCATAGGCTTCGCTGGGCCGGTGCCGTGCCCTGTGCCCGGCTGATTCCGCCATGGATAAGGTGCGCTGGGTCGCCAGTATCCCTTTGCTCGTCGCGAGTTTAGCGAAGCGGTGTTTGAGCAGGAGCAAAGGGGATGACGAAGACTGGCAGAAGACATTTTCAAGATAGGGAGGGAAGGCGTTGAGCTTCAAGGACCGTTTCGGCATGAGCTTCGTCGCCATGCTGGGGATCATCCTCGGCGTCTTCATGGCCATTCTCGACAACACCATCGTCAACGTCGCGATTCCCAAGATGATATCCGTGTTCAGCACCACGCAGACGCACATCGAGTGGGTGATCACCGCGTATCTGCTCGTCACCGGCATGTTGACACCGATGAGCGGCTACCTTGGCGACCGGTTCGGCCAGAAGCAGGTGTACCTGGCCGCCCTGACACTGTTTACGACAGGCTCCGCCCTATGCGGACTGTCGTGGAACGCGGACGTCATCATCGTATTCCGCATCTGGCAGGCCATCGGCGGGGCCATGCTCATGCCGACCAGCATGACTCTGCTTTTCAGCATGGCGCCGCCGCAGCGCCGCGGCGCCATCATGGGCATCTGGGGTATCGCGCTGATGTTCGCGCCCGCACTGGGGCCGACGCTCAGCGGCTATCTTGTCCAGTACGTCGACTGGCGGCTGATCTTCTACATCAATGTTCCGATCGGGATCATCTGTTTCCTGCTCGTCGTCGCCACGATCCCCACCCTGCCCGGTGCGGGCAAGGCGGATCCGCCGGACTGGGCGGGGTTCATCACGTCGCTGGTCGGTTTCTTTTCTCTGTTGTACGCGCTCTCGGAAGCGCCGACGGACGGCTGGTCTTCGATCACCATTTTGTCATTTCTCGTGCTGGCGGGTATTGCGCTGTCCGCTTTTGTCGTGATCGAACTGACGACAGACCACCCCATGCTGGACCTGCGCCTGCTCGGCAGGCGGGTTTACCTGATGGCCATTGTGACAACCAGCCTGCTCAATATCGCGTTGCTCGGCGTCCTCTTTTTGCTCCCGGTCTTCCTTCAGGAGGGGATCGGACTGACGCCGCTGCAAACTGGCCTGCTCACGCTGCCCGGCGCGCTTCTCACCGGCGCGCTCATGCCCGTCAGCGGTGTGCTGTTCGACCGCATCGGTGCGCGACCGCTCGGGATTGTGGGGTTGGGAGTCCTGGCCGTCACGAGTTTCATGTTCACGAATATCGACTACAATTGGACGTTCTCCTGGATTCTCCTGTTGTATATGTTCCGCTCGGTGGGGATGGGGATCGCCATGATGCCGCTTAGCACGGCCGGTATGAATGACGTTCCGCAACACCTGATCAGCCGCGGAACCGCGCTGCAAAACACGATGCGAAATGTTGCGGGCTCCATCGGTACGGCGTGGATGAGCACCATCATGCAAACCGGAGCGGCGCAGCATTTTGTGCAGTATGTGCAGCGGTTGAGCGTCCAGCACCTTCAGACGATCCGGGTGTTCAGCCCCGCGCCGAGTGTGTATGGCGTAACGACGCCCGGCGCGCTCAATCAGTTGGTGACCATGCTCGACCGTTGGGCATTCCAGAGCGGCATGCAAGACGCGTTTTATCTCACCGCGCTACTCACGGTGATCGCCTGGGTGTCGGTCTTTTTTATCGGCAAGAAGCGAGCGCCTGTGGCGAGCGGATTTCCGGGGAAAATGGCCGCCGCGGAATAAGCGGCGCATGGCGGAGAGCGGGACGGCGGTTCATCCGGAGGAGCCGCCGCCTTCGCCTCCCTGTCCGCCGTCCTCGGAGTCGCCGCTCTCCTCCTCTCCGGAGTCTTCTTCACCGCCTTTTTTCGGCTGTTTTTTGCCTTGCTGCTGTCCGATTTTTGCCGCTTGGCCGCCGCCCGCTTCCCGCACGGCCTGTTTCATCGCGTCCATGAACAACAGTCGAAACGTTGGCTGTTGCAGGGCTTCTGTCATGATTTTCGTAATTTCTATACGATATTGTGGACTTTGTAATAATGAAAACTGTAATTTCTGGAATTCGGGGGATTGCATCAGCGTGAGCAGATCGTGCATATAGGCGGGGTCCTTCATGAGCTGGCGCTGGATTCCCACCATCTGCATTCTGGACGACTGAACAAGCGCTGCGGCAAACTCGGGATCCTTCATCTGTTGCGCCAGGAATGACTTATTGTGCCCCTGGCTGATCGTCTTTTCCACGGCTGCCGCCACGTCGGCCTGCGTGACGGCGGTGAGACGCTTGAATTCAGGGCTCGACATGGTATCTTGAAGGGTGCTCATTCCTTCTTTACTGTGCAGGATGTCGAGAACCATCGCCTTGATGGTCGGATAGTCCATTTTTCCTCCTGCCGTCTGTGCCTGCTGGGGGGATGCCTGTGCCGCGTCGCCGGCCTGCTGGTTGTCCGACGACGACCCGCAACCGGACAGAAATAGCGCAGTGAATACGCACAGTGCGGGCAATTGGAAAATAGCGCGCCTGGTCACGATGTCCGTTCCCCCTTCCTATGCCTACTATATCCAGGCGGACATGGGTTATGCGGATGAGTCCGACAGGCCCCGTCTCACTGGATGGCCGTCTTAATACTCGCGCCCGCGA
>JAKACR010000250.1 GCA_021821225.1 Bacillota bacterium
ATCTGCCCCGTTGTCGCCGGCCTGCGCCGGACGCCCGTCGTACTCTTCGACATCGTTGCGGTCCAGGACGAACTTGCGCCGGACAGGAGGAAGTCCCGCGCGGATGTCGACCCGGATCTCCGGATCAGTATACGGACCGCTTGTGTCGTAAACGCGCAATGGTTCGTTGGCCGTCTCGCCCTGCCGGCCCACCGTGGGTGAGAGTTCGATTTCCCGCATGGGCACTCGGATGTCCGGCCGGGATCCTGTCACGTAAACTTTGCGGCTGTTCGGAAAAGCGAACGTCTCCTGTTCTGATTTCGTTCCGGTGTTCAATAATCATACCTTCTTTCCGGTTTTCAGAAGTATCGGGAGCCGATTGGTGCGTGATCAAGCAAATGGAAGATGCGTACGGAGGCAAAAAAATACCGCGCCGGATAGCGCAGTGGAAAACTGGCACGGCTCTCGGCAGGCATGTGGCCCCGAATGGTTCTGGGCCTCACAAACGCTCAAGAGCGAGTCCGGTTTCCTCCGCTGGCATTACCCAGGTCAGGTCTGGCGGTCGGCGGTAGAAAGACCGCCCTCTCAGCCTAGCAAACTCTAAGCTCCCGCATGTCGATGACGTATTCCATCATAGCACGTGTGAGCGCAGACCGCCAACCGTTTCGCGAAACTTGCGCCTGGTCCGGCGGGATGCGCCGGTTTGTTTCGCTGCCCATTTCGGGTTCATTCCGGCGTGAGAAACGGCGTCAGCACTGCGGAACAGTCCAAGGACTGGTCAAACCGGAGAACTGTCCGGTATGATGGCATGTGTGGATAAACCTGCGGGGGTATGGAGGAGTCGAGTTGAAAAAAGGCATCAGTCTGCTGGTGATATCAACCGTTTTGTGGAGCGGCAATTATATTGCGGGACGGGTGCTCGCGCCCGCGATGTCAGCCTACTTGTTGAACGGTCTGCGCTGGACCATCTCGGCCGTCCTGTTGTGGATTCTGGCGGATCTCCGCCACGCGCGGCCACCCTTGCGTAAAAAGTGGAAGGCATTCTTGCTGCTCGGATTCGTCGGCATGTTCCTCTTTTCCACTCTGACATATCTTGGCCTGCACTCGGTGGCCGCGACGCAGGCGGGCATGATCTCGGGGTCGATCCCGATCGTCATTTTGCTGTTGGGTGTCCTCGTCCTGCATGAACGCCCGACGGGAGGGGTGTGGCTCGGTGTTGTGCTCTCCGTGGTCGGCGTCGCCGTTCTGGTCGGAGCGGATCGAACGGCCGGCGCGGGACTGTCGGGAGGAGATCTGCTGCTCGTGGGAGCGGCTGTGGCGTGGGGCCTGTACACCGTGCTCGGAAAGCGCCTTTGCGCAGACATGGACCCGCTCGCCGTTACGGCTGGGGCCGCCGTTTATGGCGCGTTGCCGAGCATGGCGACCGGCCTCTGGTCGCTTGGCAGCACACCGGTTCACATGACGCCCCTGGCCTGGCTGTGCCTGCTGTATGTCAGCACGGCGGCCTCGGTCATCGCATACTGGCTGTGGACAACCGGCGTGAACACGGTGGGGGCGAGCGTCGCCGCCCCCTTTCTCAACCTGCTTCCGGTCTGGACAGTCCTGTTCGGTGTTGTGCTGCTGCGCGAACACGTGACATCCATCCAGTGGCTCGGTGGTTTCATCACGGTCGCGGGAGCCTTTTGGGCGGGACAGACGCTGCGGGCAAAACAAAAGGGAGCCTCCCGCGAGGCTCCGTGACTGCCTGAAGACATGCACCCGTGCGATTTTCAGGCGTGTTTGACCGCACAGCGATTGGGCCCGATCTCAAGTTCCGACGCTTCCTCGTCCGACACATCCAACGCGCCCCGGTTGATCTGCACGACCGTTTCGTAGTTCGGCGGCGTCGTGCCGGTCCGCTTGACGACCGCATCCGTGAACTGTTCCTCGCTGCCGCCGCGCAAAAGATCATTGTCCCGGCGCAGGTCGCCAAGCGGCGCCCCGACGTATCCGGATGCGTTGATCTCCCGGTAATCGGAGTAGTGGGCGGGCAAAATCAGCACGTCATCCGCCAACTTGTCGATCTTTTCGACGACGGTTCTGTACAGCATTTTCGCCCATTCGCGAGCCTTGCCGCCGAGATCCGGCCTCCCCAGACCGTTGACGAAGATCGTGTCGCCGGACAGCATGTAACGGCCGTTCACCAGAAACGAGGTGCTGCCGGGCGTGTGCCCAGGCGTAGGAATGACGAGGACATCCAGCCGGGCTGTGCCAAAATGGAATGTCAAACCTTCGCGCAGCGCATTATACTTGCGCGGAGAATCCTCCATTTCGCTCGGCCCGATCCAGTACCTGGCGCCGGTCGCCGCCGCCAGCCAGGCGCCGCCGGAGATGTGGTCGGCGTGAAGGTGCGTGTCAAGCACATGCTTGACGACCGCCTCTTTCTCCTTGGCGATCGTCTGGTACGCTTCGATGTGGCGCGAAGGATCGACAACGACCGCCTCGCCTTCAGAGATTAATACGTAAGAGATGCATCCCTTGCCAAGACGCTGGACCTGAACGATCTCGGTTCCGTGATCCTCGGCAACCGTCACGGGGTGAAGAAATGCGCTCCACTCCTGCATGCCGCCGTCCAGCACACTTGCCTGATAGCCGTGGTCCCGCAGGATTTCCGCCGCTTCGCGAGCCGCGACTCCTTTGGCGCACACCACGACCATCGCGCGGTCCTTCGGCAATTCCGGATAGGCTGCGGGGCCATTGGCGCGCAATTTGGAAGTTTGAATATTGACGGATTTGACACCGTGACCCAAAATACGCCATTCCTCATACGCGCTGACCGAGCGCACGTCCAGGATGAAGACGCCCTCTGGCGACATCATCTGCGATTTCAGTTCCTGCGCTGATACGATGAGTTTCACAGGGCCATACCTCCTGAAGGACGTGAATTGGGGGACAAAGGGAACAGATACGCCTACTATATACCCAATGGGGTATATAGTAAAGTACATGATGCGATATGAGTATGGCGGACAGCCTCGGGGGACATGGGATAAAACGATAGATGATTCGGTGAGTCCAGAGACTTGACAAGGTGAGGACATGTGCGTACATTATTTCATATACCATATGGGGTATATGAGGCGGTGAAACCCATGATCGAAGTAAGCCGTGCGGCGCAGGATTACCTGCGGGACGTGATGCAAGAAGAGCGTGACAAACGCTTGCGCCTCTATCTGTCCGCAGGTTGAGGCGGTCCACAGTATCACATGGCTCTGGATGAGTCATTGGCGGGAGATGATGTCGTGGAGGAGGTCGAGGGCCTTTCGTTTGTTTTTGCCAAGCGCATCGCCCACCTGATGCAGGGCGTGAAGATTGATTTCGTAAAATCGTGGTTCGGCGAACGGCTACTGATCAGCTCGGCGTTTGCCGGAGGCTGCTGAGACGGCGTCGCACAAAGGCATAAAGAATTTCGTACTTTTCTCGATGGGGTGGATAAAATGGCGGCAGAATGCAACAAGATCAGTTGGCCTGAATTGAAAAGCAGGCTCTTTGCGCCGGATCCCATGGTGGTGATCGACGTGCGCAACATCGACGAGTACCGCTCGGGGCATATTGAAGGTTCCATGCTGATCCCGCTCGATGAGCTGCCGTACCGCGTGGACTTGATTGACCGTGACAGCGATGTCGTGCTGGTATGCCGCTCGGGCAATCGCAGCTCGCAGGCGTGCGAATTGTTGCGCGAGCGGGGTTTCGCTCGGATACAGTCGCTGGAAGGCGGACTGTCTTCCTGGACAGCATAAAAAGCGGGCAATTGGTGACAGCGAGCCTGGACAGGGGCTGGGGCATGGGAACGATTCCGTACAATGGGATCGTTCCCATGCCTTTTGGCGCCCGCCGACGCTTTTCCAGAAATCCATGATCCTCCGAATGCCGCCTGCGCGGAGGATTTTTCCGTGTCCTTTTCAGCGATGAATCAGAATCAGTTGGCCACGGCACCATAGCTGGGCACGAGCAAGAAGAACAGCACGAAGATGATCAGGAACACCACGGCCCAACGCGTGTAGCTACCGAACACTCCCATGCCTCCTTCACCTCCCGAAACACGGCATAGAGCACTCTATGCCGGCGATCGCACAACCGTCTTGGCATTCGCCCGGTCCTGTGCGCAAAATGAGCCCAAACGCGGCGGGAGGCGAAATAATCAGTGCGTGCCCAGGTCGTCAAGGGAAATGGACCGCGTGTGCTTGGTGTGCGACCACACTTTGTTGTGCCGGGTGAAAAGCGCCAGCAGTGTGACGGGGAACCAGGTCATCATGAAAAAGGGGAACAGCGGTAGGCCGAGATACGCTCTCCAGTTGGCCCTTTCAAGCCAGAGCGCCAAGGGCATCTGCACGATGATGAACAGGTTCACGACGACCCAGAACCACGTTGGCATGAGCTTCAACGCTCCGGCGATGAGGGACAGAGAAGGCGGAGCGGACACCTGCAGGTACAACATGAGCCCGGTGAGGAAGATGATCAGGAAGCTGGCCGGCTGAAACAGATAGACGGCCGCGTCAAACTTGGCCAGATTCCGTTCGCGCAGGCTGCTCTTGACC
>JAKACR010000015.1 GCA_021821225.1 Bacillota bacterium
GGTGAACAGGAAGGCGGCGCGGTCGGATACAATCCGCGCTACCACGGACGGCCTTCTCTCAAAGCGCGCGTCGGGTTCATCTCCGGCACCGGTGAGTTGCTGCATGTCGACCTGGGCTCGGGCAACAACCACGGCATGAAGGATTTTCTCACGTTTATCCAGGAGATTGAAGCGCTGCTGCCGCCGCAGTACATCATCGAGGGGATCCGAGCGGATTGCGGCTTTGCCGATCCGGCGGTGATGGAGTACGCGGAACAACAGGGCTGGTCCTACATCTTCAAGCTGCCCAAGAAGGCGACTGTGAAAAAAGCGATCGCCTACCTGCAACAACACCCGGCCTTCTGGGAGAGTCTCGCGGAGGAAGCTGAGGAGATCCGATTTGCCACCGAAGACGACCACTGGGCGGCGGCGGATATCCCGATTCTCTTGGGAGGATGGGAGCGAGACGATGTGTCATCTACCGCGAATCCCATGAGACGGAACAGACCACGCAGGATCAACTCACCCTGATGCTGACCACGTACACCTTTCAGGTGATCATTACGAATACGGAGGACAAGCCGCTCCCGCTTCTACGTTCGTATAATCAGCGAGCAAACGTCGAGAACCGAATCGACGAATTGAAGGAAGGCTATGCCGTGGAGCAGAACAGCCAGCATGCCCTGCTGCGCAACCAGATTTTTTGCCAGCTCAAAGTGCTGGCGTACAACCTGGTGACCTGGTTCAAGCAGGTGGCGCTTCTGGATGAAATGCAAACCTGTGAAATCAAGACGGTGCGTCGGGCAATCCTGAAGATTCCCGGCAATGTGGTGGGAAGCGGAAGGTATCGGCACATTCGGATGCCCGCTTGGCCCCGACTGCAAGAGATCGTGGAAACGATGACCAAAAAGTTGGGAGAATGGGCAGGGCAACGACGAAAAGACACGGTGGCCTGTACGTAACCCTCCCCACTCGATGTTGACGGCACGGCATCCACATGTGCAGGAAGGCATGTGCCTTTCGTGTTGGCAAAGAGCGGGATCCGTTGGCCAAGCAGATGGCAAGCGCTACAGCGAAAGCGACCGCACGCATCGGACGGGGCACAAAATGTCAAGTTGCTCCAAATGCTCGACTTATCCACAGGGATGAGTTATCCACATTCCGATTTCATGTTCAAATATCTCCCCCAAAAAGAAGGACCTTGCCCGTATTGAGCGGCGACATGCGTGTATAGATCTTCCGTTGCGCTCGGATTCGGGGGAGCATTGGACGCTGAAACAGAATCAACTCCCCAGAGTGTTCCCCATGCCATGTTAAATCCCCCTAATCATAGTAGTTTTCTGAACGAGTGAAGAGTCGAGACGAATCTTTGTTGTTTTCTACAGCCTGCATTCGCTCTCTTGCTTCATCACCACACATGGGACAAAGTTCCCTGTCGTAAATCCGACGATACACGTTCTTCACAGCCCACAATTGCTGGTGTGCATCGTGCGCCATTTGACTGAACGTGCCGGTCATTACTTCACTCTCGGCCAACTCACTGAGCACGATCAATTCCCGCACCAACACGTGGAGTGTCTGGCTAACCGTCCGCCAGTGGTGCTGCGTCTGCGTGAGAATATCCTCCTTTCCGTCGGTGCCAACCGTTCGCCTCCTTTCGTGCCCCTCTACTTATAAAGGACCTTCGACTTGTGATTTTGAGTCGTGTATTTTCATGGCAATTCCCGTCGTAATGTCTCCAATGCGTGCTGGTGCAGACGGCTCACCTGTTTTTGGCTGATATGCAGAAGTTGTGCCGTCTCCCTTTGTGACCGATCGTACATGTACAAATCCTCCAGAATCGTTCGCTCGATCTCCGGCAAGACTTGGAGCCACAAGCGCAATTCGACAGCTTCGTAATCAAGGTGGGCAGTGGAATCGGGAATGGCTGCTGCGATCTGTTCCCTTGTCTCTCCGTCCATAAACGTCAGAGACAGCGCGGCTTCCCGTTCCCAGCGACGATATTTGCGATGAGCGTTTGCCGCCGCGTGATGGATCACTGTTTTCAACCAGCGGATCTGTTGGGCCGCTTCATCGGAAGGAAATTCGCATTTCATGACGTGCTTCCCTGTCTTGTTCTCCATCTACGATCATCTCCCGCAATTTGTCCAAAGCGTGCACCTTGATCCGGTGTACACGTGGGAACGATTCGCCCATGCGACGGGCTGTCTCCGTTTCGGTGAATCCGTGGACCACCGTACTCAGCAACACCTGGCGCTCCTTTTCGTCCAAACAACGCAGCCAGTCGTCCCAGATCGCCGTCATCTCCGGGTCCCCGTCACTGACACAGGCCAAGGCTTCGTCAAGCGGCATGGTGCGTGTCGCTTCGCGTCGATGCCGCTGTTCCAATCGCCACCGCGCCTGCCGCAACAGTTGCTGGCCGTAGGACAGCCAATCCGACCCCGAATCGATCCCGCCGTTTTTTGTCCCTTCTTCGTCCATGATCTCACTCTCCCCGGTCTTGACCTGCCAGCTCTGAGTGGGCCTTCCCACATCCCCGCTTCCTAAGGGTCTGGGATCGGCAAAGTGGATGGGCTCGCGCCGCTTCATCCCGTCACGACGCGGGTTTTGTCGTAGCCGACGCCGGGTGAAGCAAGTGCCACCCGCCAATGGCGGTCATCCCGGCAAGCAATCCGTTTAACAGCAGCACCAGCCACCCGGACCAGGTGGCCTCCGGCGGTGACAGGACAGCCAGCAGCCCTTCCGCCACGAGGATGGCAAGCCCACGCACCGGAATCCAGCGGACGCCCGGCACGCGCTTGATGCCCTCCACGATCAGCATCACGGCCAGACTGAGGCCTCCTGCCGTATGCAAGGTGGCCAAGCTAAACCAGGACACCGTCATCTCTCCTTCCCGATGGATCATTCACGATCATTCACTTGGCTTGGGGCGGTGGGCCAGCGCACGCTACAGGGCCATGCGAATGCTTTGGATCACGTCCTCCTCCACCCGTCCCTGCACGCGGGCGTGATGCCGAATGGAAGGTTCGAACACGCGGTACAGTTCAGCCAACGCCGAGTCATCGCCGCATTGGATCCCCTGCAACAACTCCCTGACGGCCTCTTCCTCTTCCGGATCCACGCTCTCCTCCGCCTTTCATTCCAGGAATCGGCGCAATGTGGCCAGGGCATGCCGATGCACCCGACTGACCTGCTGCTGGGGCCATCCCAGCCGGCCTGCGGTCTCCTGCTGGGTCATCCCGGTGAGATACAGCAGGCGCAACACCGTTTGTTCCGCTTGGGGAAGACTGCGCAGCAGCAGACGTACATCACTGTCGGCAAACGCCCGGGCCGCCGCCTCCGACGGCGCGTCCAGCAGCCGATTCCGTAGGCGATCTTCATCCAGGCAGGACAGCGGGACTTCCCGAAGACCATGACGTATGCGACGGATCTCGGTGATCGCCGCGTGACGGATCACACACTGACACCAAGCAACAGATGACGGACAGGCACCCATGGAGTGGCCTCCTCTTTGCCGATGGCGCAGCCGGCATTCCTCTGTGTGGGATCAGGCGACAAAAAGGCCCCTACTGTATAAGGCGCAAGAAGTGGCTTATCTTACGCATCATTTTTCTTTCAGAAACAGAAAAATTTCCGGGATATGCAGAATGTCTATGCAAACGGGCATGTATAGAAGATCTGCCGCGTTTGCATCATCTTGTAGACGGTCAGACTGGGGATGAGGTGACACCGCATGGGAGAAAACAATAAGCTCCGCGAAATTATTCGTGATCGGGGGATCAAGCAAACCTGGCTGGCCGGCCGGGCGGGAATTACCTACCAAGCGCTCAGCGACATCGTGACGCAAAAGCGGACCCCCACCCTTCCCGTGGCCAAACGCATTGCGCGCGTGATGGAGATGCGTGTCGAGGATATTTGGCCGGAGTGATCACCCGGTCGGATTCGCCGTACGCAAAAAACGCGACCCCAAGGGCCGCGTCAGGTGCAGAATCGGCGATCTATCCGGCGTAGGTGCTGCTGACCTTGAGCGATACGGTCTTCTTCTCCGGGACGGCGATGGCCTGTCCGGTCTGCGGATTGCGTCCGGTGCGGGCGGCGCGCACGGTGGGCCTGAGTTTTCCAACACCGGCAATCGTGATCTCCTCCCCACTCTTGAGTTCCTCGGCCACCGCCTGTTGCAGCGCCTTCCACGCCGCCTCGACGTCCTTCTTGGTCATGCCGATCGTCGCTGCCGCCTTGGCGATGAGTGTGTCTTTGCTCAATTGGATCGACTCTCTTTGGCTGAAATAGAATTCTCACGCCCATCATAGCGTGCCGAGCGCGGGCGCGTGGCGGTTTTTGCAGGTGAATGTGCTGTCCGCCACCGCCGCGTACTCTTCTCTCGGGCCGGTGTCAGTGTGTGGGAATCGGGGATCGCTTGGGAAAAGGGGAATTGCCGGAGTAATTGAAATGTGTTACAGTCATACTATGAAAGGCGGAAGGGCGCTGGCTGGGAAACCAGCCCTTCCGCCGGGGATTAGCGGGAACGGCGATTTCGGGTTGCAGCCCGGCCGTTCCTTCGTGTTTTCTCCCCATTGTCAGGGTCTGCCCCGCACTTCTCTGCGGTAGCGGCGTACTGCATAACCGCCGCCGCGAACAGAATCAGCGCTGTAAACAGACCGATCAAGAGTTCGATGACACGCAATCCCCTCACCTCCTTCCGTCGAAGACTTAGGAGGAAAGGCGGAAGTATTGCACACCCTTCCGGAAATCATTCTGCCAAACTCGTACAC
This sequence comes from Bacillota bacterium, assembly GCA_021821225.1. Next base: position 4,752 of record JAKACR010000015.1, read on the forward strand.
GATCCGCTGGCAATCTCACACCACCTTTCGTTCAGCGCGCTCCAGACGCTCCTGCAACTCCTGCAACCCCCGCTCAAACGCCGCGAGACCCGCCTGATTCACATTCACCATCGGACGGTGCTCCAGGCGCGCCTTGGTTAAGTAGAACTTCAGGTGACTCGCGTACGCGGTGACAAACACCACGGCGTCTGCCCCTTGAATCCGGCTGCGCAGGCAGTGGTCCTTCTCAAAGCCCGGCACAAAGGTGTACACGCCGCCTTTGGCCTCCACCAACTGGCGATACTGTATCGCGTGCGATTCATCGCCCACGACCAAGATTCGCTTCCCATCCAGTCGGTGGACGGGTGGGTCGAGCAGGTCCGATGCGTCTCCTGCGGCCACTTGATCGCGCGCGGCCTGCTGGATCTGGCGCATCTGCTCGATCACGGCGAGCAGGCCCTGCACGTCGGCGTCGTACTGTACGCGTAGTGCTGCTAGCTCTTGTTCCAGTTGAGCCACTCGCCCGGGAACGGACCCTTCCGTCGCCAGTTCCGAGTTGCGCTTGACCGAGAACGCGGAGACGATCAACAGATCCTCCCAACTGAGCCGCAACAAGCGTTCGAGGACCTGCTGATACGGATCGACTGCGGCGCGAAACGTCTCCAGCCACGAGAGAACCAGCGCGTCGTCCTCGTGCAGGAGCACCAACTGCAGAAAGGTGATGTGCGTCGATCGTTCGAAACCCCGGAGAACCTCCGGCGTCGACGATCGGCGCAGGACCGCCCTGTCCATGTACTCGTCCACGACCTGCCCGAGCACGGTTTCGAGGGACGCGCCCTCGCGCAGCGCCTTTCGCATGGGCGGACGCAGGAAGGCACGACCGACCTGATCCAGCGCCTGTCGGCGGCGCTGGGGTTTGGTCAATTCGACCAGGATGCGCTGCCAGTATCGCGTCCTGTGCTGAAGATCCTTGGGAGTGGCACGAAAGCCCAGGCTGTCGGCGAGCAATTTGAGCTCTTTTTGCGACGACGCCTGACGTGACACCACACTCAAATAGACCACGAGCGCCGCCAGTCGGCAATCCTCCACGGTGAGGTGCACGGCGGCGCGTTCCCATTGGGTGAACGAGTCCACATCCATGTAGGTGGCCAATTCTGCGAGTGAGAGCGGAGTCATCTGTGCGACGAGTTGGTCAAACTGCGCCTGCTTGGCAACGGAGTCCACCATCGTGCGCTCCGGAACCAGCAGGCGCGAAATCTGTCGGTAGCGAAAGCGAATCGGCAAGGTGAACAAAGTGTCCATTGGGCGTACCTCCTTCAAGCGTCGGATGGGCCTGCTCTGACCGCAGACGCTTGGGAAGGGGCGAGTCACGCCCACGAATGCAGCAGGACGATATTGACCCGACGATTCTGGCGCATCCCCTTGGCCGTCGTGTTGGTGGCCACCGGATGGTACTTGCTAAATCCCTGTGCCGAGCAGCGCGTCGGAACCACCCCACTCCCGACGAGAAACTGGACGACGCCGGCGGCGCGATCGACGGACAGAAACCAGTTGCTCGGGAACCGAGTCGTGTGAATGGGCGAGCTGTCCGTATGGCCGTCGACCTGCACGCGATTGCGCGCCGTATCGAGAAACGGGACGAGCCCGATCAGGATGTGCTGTGCCGTCTGGCGCAATTGGTCTGATCCTGTGGCAAAAGAGCACGTCCGCATGAATGACTGCCGTGACGGCGGTCTGGAGATGGTGCGTGAGGATGTACGTCTGCAACTTCGCGAACAGCCGTGAGAATACCTGGTCTTCGTGCAACATCGCGTGGACCTGAGCAGCTTGCTTGGGCCGCAGCGAAATCTGCTGCGATCGGCCCTTCCCGCCCGACGCGGAAGAAGCGGATGTCACCGGCGCGGGATGGAGCAGCGACACCGGCTGCAAGAGTCCCCGCCCGCCGCTGGACGAAGAGAGATGAAGCGTTGTCTTGGCGCCAAACGCCACATGAAGGGACTGTGCCATTTGCCGAAACTTACCCTGATTGACGTTGGCCATGGAGTACAGAATGATGAAAAACGCCAGGAGCAGTGTGATGAGATCGCTGTACGTCAGCAGCCAGCGTTCGCGTCCGTCACGCGTGATACGGGTGCGGGTTCTCCTGCGCAGTCGCATGGGGATCTTGTTCAGGTGAGCCGCCTCCCCTCTTCGTGGTGGTAGACTCATTCACCTCGGCCACCCCATCGGTGTCAAGGTTCGTCATGACTCAAGCGACAGCGCCTCTTGCACCCCGCCCGGTTCCCGCAGGGCATCCTTGGACTTGGCGAACAAGCGTCCCGCTTCGTAAGCCGTGCGACCAGGCGTGGGTATTCTCTTGCGTGAGGATGCGCCGTGGCTGCCGCGGTCGCAGTTTGAGCGTATCGCGTCGCGCTTGGTACGCTTCCTGCACCACGGGGTGTTTCGTGAGCACCAGCGCCCATCCGGGTTGCTGTTCCTGCTGACGGAACTGTTCCTGCAAACCAGTGCAAAAACCGTCGATCATCTTGTTTCCGACGCCAGCAGCCACGCGTCGGTCGGCCGACCATCGCCCGACGCGGCGACGATTCTCCCGGTAACGATGTGGTCGACGCGACCTCATCGGTATGGGGCAGCATTCGGCGTTGCCATGAATCGGATTGCCAATTCGCATCGCCCAACACGAGGTGCAGGTGGAACTCCTCGCCGTCAGCAGGGACGAACACCCCGCATGCTTGTCCTTGTTGCAGCGCCACCTCAGTGCGCGATTTCAGCGTTACGAGGGCGGCCCGATTCGTGACGACGTACGCCTCGTCGTGCTAGGTCCGTTGACCATGCAGGTGGAGCACCTGGATGGTCTCTTCGGGTGTTCTTGATTCCGGCATCGTCGATCGTCTCCTTTCTTGTTCCGCGCTACCTTCAGTACCCGGAGAACTCCGGCATCGTGTCGAGTTCTTCGCGCGTGTAGTGACGGACGCGCACGGCATACGCGCCGCCGAACATGGGGTGGTCGCCGTCCGCAAGTCCGGCCAGGACGTGAGAAACGAGGACGCACGCGGCCTCAAAAGCGCCATCTCGCAAAGCAACGTCCTCGTTCACTTCACTGTTCAACGAGGCAAACAATTCTTGGGCCGCCGCACCGTGGATCTCGCAAATGGGTCCCTCGCCATCCGACGTGATCGGTTACCAGGTCTTGATTGCCATCCGAAGAACACCTCCCGTCTCATCGTAGCGTTCTCACCGACTGTCTATCGGTCATTTTTCGGTCAAGTCCCATGGTCGCCCACATCCACATCGGGTTCCGCATCAACACACCGCAAACAGTCCTCAAATAAATTTCCTTGTTAATTACAGGTTACAGTGGTATGCTACAAGGGGTTCTTGAGTTTTGATCCCATGTGGCGAGGGGACACCGCGCTGCGTGGTAGCCTATTAGTCGGATCCGGCCATGTGATTCACCAACAAGGGGCTTTGGTGATGGTCATGCCGAGATAAAGGGCCCGTCGGGGCTGTTGCCAACGAGTGTATCCAAACACCTAGCCGGGTACGGCCAAACGGTGGTCAAATCGCTTCGCGCAGGGTGGAGGATGATGGGCCGCTCGGACCCAATGCAATCTAGATGTCAAGGTAGCCGAGTGGGGAGCATTCCAAATGTCCGACATGGTTGGATTTGACACGGATCAGACGGTCCGGAGTAGCGAAGTGGCCTGCCTGGCGGCAAGCCCGTATTACTGGGTAGGACGCTATATCACGACGTAGTCGGGCTCTTACACGTTGTACAAATCCGAGGCAAAAACTATCCACGATTCCGGACTCGTTATTTGCAGCATTTGGATGGGTGCGAGATGGTCCACCTCACCTTTGACCATGACCGGTCCAAACGGCACCACAGAAGGGCAGATGGCGGTAAAGGCGGCTACTGCTCTGAGCCAACCCAAGCAAACAGTGATTGTTTTGGACATTGAAGATTGGACTCAAAGCCCAGGGGAAGACTTTGCGGCGTACTGCGAGTATTGGAAGAATGCAGTGAACATAGGCGGGTACCATCCATGTCTTTACGCCAATGAGTCAACATTCACCGAAATGGGGAGCGTAAAAGGAAAATTTAATGGATTTTGGCTGGCGACGGGTGCCAACGTGACAAGTGTTCCCGCTGGATACTCAGTTGTGCAGGGCACGAACCACTTGAGCGTGTGCGGCATTTCTCCCACCGATTACGATCTGATGAACGTGTCGGCCTACAGTACTGATTGGACATGGTGAGTGTCATAAAAATCCGGGTGTTCGTCTAGCGCCAACGGGCGACACCCTTTGTTTCGGTTCGCGATCTTTACTTGCGTGTTTTATCGATAATCATTAATCATCGATCACCAAAGCACGTTATTTTGGGATGGGAGAGAAATGGCCATGCACCAAGGTAAAGTCGCAGGTGGTCTGGCTGGTTTGGCGATAATCGCTGCCGCACTGACGGGGTGCGGAACCGTTGCTGCTGGGCGATCTTCGACAGAGCATATGAAGCCGTTTGCTGGGACGGTGGTGCGTGTATCCGGTAAGCACGCTGGCGCGGTTTTGACACAGGGATACAAGGTGCCCATTTATTGGTCAACAGCACTCGGAATTAACAACATAGGTTATTATAGTGATGAATTTTCTCCAGTTGATGCATGGAAGGGCACTCTGAATGGATCGGCCTTCGAATTAGTAGCCTACAGGAGCCATAGGCCCCTATTTGGGAATCCGCCGTCAATTACGTACATTGTGGGCGAATCCTTTATGGGGAAGTCGGTCGCGGCACTGGCATTCCACTCACCAATATGGTGGATCCGCTTCCTCAATGACACAGTCGTGCTGGCGGCAAAATATCAGATTCAGGGACGGCAAGAAGCGCCCCTGCGCTATTATGCGATTGACCTTCTAAATGGAAAGGTGACCACGGATCAAAATCGTATCGCAAGAATGACTGGAGCGATGTCGTCAATACCGAAATGGGTACAAGGACTTCCTTTTAAACACTATCCAAGTAATATTCCTGGAGAGTCGGATGTACGTGGTTAGCTCCTCACCACTCTTGCCGCGGTGTTCAGCATGTCGGTCGGGATGACCGGACCGCCGTCAACGCGGACCGTGCAGCCGCGCGCCAAGACGCGGTGTCCCGGTTGTGTCACAAGTCATCTCGTGCGCGCCGCGTCACGTATGCCGCGAAGTTGCCGAGAAACGTCGTTCGCGCAGGCTCCTCCCCAACGGTTCTTTGCAGCAGCGCGAGTTCCTGCTCCGCTGTCCCGGCGCCGGCAGCGTCCGGTTGGTAGTGTCCGCGCACCTGCCGCCAGAAGCGGTGCGGGTACGTGAGCAGGGCTTCGAGCAGCAGGTATTCGCCGTGCGACAACAGGCGTACGCGAGCAGCGGCGCAAGCGCGAGTTCGCTCTCCCACGTGCCATGCGCCTGCATGACGCGCCGGATCAGATGGGCCAGATCAAGGGTGCGTGGCCCGTAGGCCATGAGGTCGAAGCAGCCCAGGCGAGGGTCGGCGATGGACGCCGCGGTGTTCATGATGCGGGCCGCGCCTCGAACCGTCGGAGCCGCCTTCGCCCAATCCAGTACCATAGCCGCCCGGATGCCCTTGTGCCTTTACACGTGGATCCGACACGCTGATCAGCCCGTTTGCGACGTGGGTTGCGCCCGTCACTGTGTCAGATGGCTCCGTCCAGCGAGTGACGCGGTGATGCGTGGTGTGACGCGCTTTTTTCGTCATTTTCGAAACGGGGATCAGCAACCGCCGTCGGCGCCTTACTCCGCCCCCATCCCGCTGCGCCCGTCACCGTGCCACTGGGTTCCCCCAATCCTGCACGCCCATCGCGCCTCCACGAGGCTCATATTCCAGACGGTACTGGGTATGGCCGATCCGCTGCAGGTCCCGCCAATCGCCGCCAGCGGGAATGAGCGCCAACCGCACCCACGTCTTCCACGCGAGACGCGGGAGTCGATGCATCGGCCCGCCTGCCGGATCGTCCGGAAGCGGCAGAGGCCCGATCACTTCGCCGATGGCCCGGACACGGCGCTTGGATGGACGGCGCACGAAGCTGTCCAGCTTTTGTGGATGCCGTGCGATCAGGAGATAGCGCCTGCGGTGTTGGGCCAGCCCGCCCAATTCGCCACAATCGTGCGTGCGATCGTCAAACACATAGCCTACGCGCGTGAGCACGGCCCGGATCTCAGTCAGCAGTGCGTGACCACGCGTTTGGATGCGAGGAACGTTCTCGAACAAGAGCAAGGCTGGTGGATCGTCTTCGAACGCCTGAATGGTCAGTCGCAGGCCGCGAACGGTGAGTCGATTCAGCGCTTGATACTTTGCCCCCGCGGCACATTGCTGGGGCAGGAGTCCACTAAACCCTTTACACGGTGCGCTCAAAAAGACCACATCCGGCGTCTCCCCTTCCGTTGCTCGCCAAATGCCGTATGCGGTCGCCTCTTGTCAGTCGGCTGGCGGCTCTTTGCCATGGAACACGACGTAATCTTCACGCGCAAACAGGTCCATCTCGACCTTTGGCGCGCCCGTGAAGCGTCGGAAATCTTCGCAGGCCTGCGGGTCCACGTCGATTCCGCAGAGTGTCTCGAATCGGCCGATGCGTCCCGCGAACTCCTCTCGCGCCTGTTGAAAGCCGAGTGCGCCGCCGCCAATGCCGGAGAATAGGTGCAGCGCTTTGTAGATGCGTTCTGTGTTCAATGAGTCTGCCTCCCGTCCGTCGCTCATAACCAGCGTACCGGATTGGAGAGAGACAGAACGGTCATTCTTGCGTCAATCTTGGCAGGGTAACCTGACCGTCTGACGTCGTGCGATGGGCACGTTTCTCAACATGCTTGTGCAATCTGACCGGTTGACAGTCATTCCCTTGGAACGGCAAGGTGACCTGTAGATTATGCAGTCGTTGACTTGGCGTGATCCCAACTGAGATATCTGAACAGTTGCTGTTAAATTATGTGAACGAAGCATGAATGATCACCGAATACACCCTTGATAAGCGGATGAAAACCCGATTTTCTGTAACCCAGCCATCGGTTGATTCGTCTATATAGACATACCAGACCAAATGACACACCAATCCGGTCGAGCACGAGGCGGAGCCAACCATATCCACGGACCGAGGAAATAGCGGTACCGTAGGCGATCGTCGTGCGACGCCCATGGTCGTCCTGCCGAGCGTCCCGGCGGGACAGATGGCTGCCAAGAGCGTGACACATTGCAAATCACCGATACCGGAATACGAAAACTCCATAGGCTTGTTGACTCAAGGGCAGACCCACCGAAAGGCGGGGGCGCAAAACTACAGGGGCTTCGCGGGTACCGCATGCCAGCCAGTTACCAACAGGACGCGACATGGCGATTTCCGTGCTCCAGGAATCGTTTTTTGTCTTCATCTGTTCATTCGGATTGTTGCGGAAGCGGGCGCGACTAACGATTTCCCCATGGAGGAAACCGAGATGAAGAATGAGCCGTCATCAGACGTATCGAGCAATAAGGTTCACCGAACGGAAGTTGAGAGTGTGACCGATGATCTTCATGAGGCCTTTGTCTTGCAAGTCGTCATGCAAGGCTACAGTGAACAGGAAGTAGCCCAACGGTTCGGGTGGACGGAAGACAAGGTCCATCGCACAAAAAAGCGCGCATTGGCCAGATTGCGAGGGATACTCGATGAACCATGAAGAAGATTCTCATTCATCGCTCGCTCTCCATCCGAATCACTTACACCATAGTCCCGCCCCATGGAGAAAACGTGCAGATATCTGTACAATGGTGTTACAGCACGCTCCCGGCGGGGACCGCGCAGGACCGCAGTCGGACAGGTTGCCACAGCCGACGGCCGGCGGGCCAGCCACCCGTCACGCCCGCCGGCAGCGGATGCGGAATCCCCGGCGCACACCAATACACTCTCCTGGAGGCGACGACTGATGCACTACAGAACACTCGGCAAGACTGGCATCGAGGTGTCGGAGATCGGTTACGGGGCATGGGGCATCGGCAAAAGCGGATGGGTCGGCGCGCAGGACGACGACTCGCTGCGCGCGCTGCACAAGGCCATCGACCTGGGTTTGAACTTCATTGACACGGCCCTGGCATACGGCGACGGACACAGTGAGCGGCTGGTCGGCCAAGTCGTCAAGGAACGCAGCGAACGCGTCCACGTCGCCACAAAGATCCCGCCGAAGAATCGCCAATGGCCGGCTCGGCAGGGCGTCCCCGCGCAAGAGGTGTTTCCCGCCGACTACATAGTCGAATCGACGGAGCGCAGTCTGCGGCACCTCGGCGTCGACGCGATTGACGTGCAGCAGTTCCACGTCTGGCAAGACGACTGGGTCGGTCAGGGAGACTGGCCGGAGGCCGTGGAACAACTCAAACGCAGTGGCAAGATCAAACACTTTGGCGTGTCGATCAACGACCATCAGCCCGCGAACGCGATCAAGCTGATCGAAACAGGAGTCGTGGACACCGTTCAAGTCATCTACAATGTCTTCGACCAGAGCCCCGAAGACGCACTCTTCGCGGCGTGCACACAGCACAACGTCGGCGTCATCGTCCGCGTCGCGCTTGACGAGGGCGGTCTCACGGGGCGGGTCACGCCCGACACGACGTTCCCCGAAGGCGACTTTCGCGCCCGCTACTTCCGCGACGACCGAAAGCGCGAGGTTTACGAACGCGTCCAGGCGATTGCCGCCGATCTCGGCGTGACGGTCGCCGACGTTCCCGCAGCGGCGCTGCGCTACGTCTTGAGCCAGGGCGCCGTGTCGACCGTCATTCCGGGGATGCGCAGCATCCGCAACGTCGAGCGCAACTGCGCCATCGGAGACGGCAAGGGCCTGCCTGCAGACCAGGTGCAAAAACTCAAGGCGCACCGCTGGATCCGCAACTTCTATCAGTGATGCGGGTGATGGCGGGGCCCATAGGGGACATTCACGTTCCTGTGCTGCGATAGCGGTACTGGCGCCACTGGTAGCGAATGAAGCAAGCGCAGCAAAATCCGCACATGGCGACGATCGCGGCCAGCCCCACGATGGCTGTCGCGATGTCGCCAACTACCGGCAGGCGCAGCGCGTAGGCGACCAGGGCGCCCGCCAGACATGCGATCGCGATCCACTGGTTGAACCGCTGGCCGTCCGCGTCCTCCGCGACGTACTCCGTGACAGGCTTGCGCAAAAAAACCCTGGCCAGCCGCATGACAGGGTTCCAGCCGAACAGTGCGCCGAGCAGGCCGACAACCAAGGGCACGGCGAGCAGCGCGTACCATCCCGCGAACCATGAACCTGCCGCGCACGCGACGATAATCGCCTGATTGGCCCGCACGAGCGGCCGAGGAATTGTACGGGATTGGTTCACGTTTAATCCGACCTTTCCGCTTTGTTTATAATGCATAATAGCACATATTCGAATCCGTGGGAAGCCGGACCCGAGCGACAGCGGTCTCTCCACCGGAGTGACGGCATGCGATCCGGTCCAGAGGCGCTCCGTCTGAGAATAAACGATGAACTCGTCCATCGCCGTCACGCACGCGCGCAAATCTGTGGTATGAATAGGATGGGCATTTACAAGGTAGGGGGCAGATGCGTGGAATCGGACAGCGTGCAGGAACGGTCGCCCGGACGCACACTCAAGTGGCTGGGCGTCATCAGTGCGATCGGCATGTTTATCGTCAATTTTATCGGCTTTCTTGATACGCAGACTGGCTCCGCAGAGGGTTGCGGACCCGACTGGCCGCTGTGCAACGGCCAGGTCATTCCCGCGCTGAACAACGCGCACGTCATCATCGAGTTCCTGCACCGCGCGCTCGTCGGCGGTTTCGCGCTCGTGGCGACCGTGTTTTGCGTGTGGGCCTTCGTGAAATACCGGCCCTGGATGGAAGTCCGCGTCAACGCCCTCCTTGGCGTCGGGTTCATCTTCATTCAGTCCATTCTCGGCGCGCTGGCCGTCGTGTTTGTCAATCCTCCCGAAGTCCTGGCCCTTCACTTGGGATTTGGCCTGATGTCCATGGTCGGCGTCGCGTTGCTGGCCGTTTTCCTGTACCAGTTGGACGCGCGCCAGGCGGGCCGCCGATCCGGCCTGGAACTGCGCCGCAAAGACATCCCGCGCGGCGACCGCAACTGGATCTGGTTCACCTGGATCTACACGTACGCCGCCATCTACCTCGGATCCGACGTGGCTTTTCGCGGCGCCGCAACCGCCTGCCAAGGTTGGCCGCTGTGCAACGGCAAGGTGTTCCCCGGCTTCGGGGGCAACGTGGGCCTCGTCTTTTTCCACCGCCTGGCCGCGGTGGGATTGGCCGTGGTGGTGTCGTTCCTGCTCTACCGCCTGCACCGCATGAAGGGCGAGCGGCCCGACCTGTATGCGGGGGGACTGTGGCTCCTTGCCTTCGTCATCATCCAGATCATCAGCGGCGCGTATGTCACCCTGACGAATGTCAGCCTGAACGCCGACCTGCTCCACGTATCGTCGCTCATGATCCTGTTCACCATTCTCAGTTACCTCGTCATGCAGACGCTGTCCTACCGCCCGCCGACGCGGACGACGCAACCCTCACGCAAGACGTAACGCGCCATGCCGGTTACGCTGGGCCAAAAGACGACAGGAACTTCACCCTGTCGCCCATGGGGGGCGTGTGTTCGTCCACCAGCGCGATTTCCAGCAGTGCGGGGCCATGGGCGTCCAGAAGCGACGCGACCACATCCGGCGACAAATCCGCCATGCCCTCCACGCGCGCGCTCACGATGCCCATGGCCGCCGCCATGGCGGCGATGTCGACCGGCATTTGCGAGAAGCAGCCGTGGGCGCGGCCGTATTGCAGGCGATGTCCATGATGGACCATGCCAAGCCGCGCGTTGTTGAACACGACCCAGAGAACCGGCAGGCGAAGTTCGCGCGCTGTCAAAACCTCCATGCCGTGCATGAAAAAACAACCGTCTCCCGTGATGCTCACCACCGGCCGCTCCCGGTCCGCCAAGGCCCACCCGATCGCGGACGAGAGGGCGATCCCCATAGGTCCAAAGTGGACGTTGATGTCAAACGTATGGCGCTCGTACACTTTCATTCCGTGGATCACGTACGACATGAACTCGCCAATATCCACCACATAGCGGGTGCTCCTTGGCAGCAGCGCCTGCAGCCTTGTGAGGACGTTCGCCGTGTTGTAGTCGTCCGCCCGAGCCTCCCCGGCGTGGTCTGCCGCCGCGGAAAACGCCCTGTTCGCCGCGCCCGGACTGCCCCGACCTGCCGACGTCACACCTCCTGCCGGCGCGCTGTCCATTCCGCCCTCGTCAACCCATCGCTCCGCGGCGCATGCATCCTCAGGATCTCCCGCATACTCCGCGCGGCCCGCGTCTTGTCCCCGCAGGATGTCGAGCAGGCGACGCAGCGTGACAGCCGCGTCGCCCGTCAGCGGAGCGTCACAGCGGTACGCGCGGTTGAACACGGTGGGGTCAATGTCGATCTGTACCACCACGCGGCCCGCCGCCAGCAGCGTGTTGTAATTGTTCGTCGCCGTCTCCCCGAGCGACGAACCGACGACAAGCATCGCCCCACCCTGGAGGCTGTGCACAAAAGACGCGCAGTGGTCATCGCCCGCGAAACCGTAAATCCCCATGTATCCCGGCTCATCCGTCGGAATCAGCCCTTTTGCCTGCGGTGAACTGACGATCGGCCAGCCGAGCTGCCAGGCCACGGCCATCACCTCGTCCACAGCGCGCCGCGCTCCCTGCCCCACAAAGACGAACCCGTGGGCCGCCCGCGAAAGGAATTCTGCCGCTGCGCGCAACTGCGCGGCGTCCGGCGCGGACGCCCCGGCCGAAGGCAGCACTGGCGGCCACTGCGTCGGCACATGTCTCGCCTGCACCCGCTCTGGCGGCAAGACCGCATGCGACGGCTGCGCTGACGCCATCCGCTCGCCCTGCTCCCCGTGCGCGAGTTCCGCCAGTTGCACGTCGATCGGCAGCGCCACGTGCACGGGGCCCGGCACCCCGGCGTACGCAGTCTCGACCGCGCGCGCGATCGTCGACAGCACCTCGTCTACCTCCCGCACCGTCACCGACCACTTGGTCACCGGGCGAAACAGCGGATCTGCGGCGAGTTCCTGAGAGGCGTTCAAACCCTCCGTCGGCACCGGGACGTGTCCCGTGAGGAACAGCACCGGCAAGTGCTCCCGCATGGCGTTCGCGGCCCCCGTGAGCAGATTCGTCGCGCCCGGCCCGCTCGATCCGACGCACACCGCCAGTTGCCCCGCGGCCCGCGCGTAGGCCGCCGCCATATAGCCTGCGGCGCCCTCGTGCTTCACCACCACAGGTTCGATCTGCGGCATGTCGTACAACTCGTCAAACAGCGCGTTCACCGATCCCGCCGGAATCCCGAACAGGTACTTCACCCCGCACGCCGCCAGATAGTCCAGTACGGCCCTCGCCACCCGCATTTCTTCAATCATCCTCTCCGTCAACTGGTCCTACGCGAAACGTCCGCCCTGATTCAAGCAAATGGGTCGCGTACTCGGGCGTGAGGGGTCGGCTGAAGTGATAGCCCTGCCCTACCATGCAGCCCTGATCCTGCAGAAACCTCATCTGTCTCGCAGTCTCTATGCCTTCCGCCACCGCCCGCAGTCCCAAGTTGTGCGCCAGCGTGGACACCGCCGAGGTGATGGCGACGTGTTTCTTGTCGTCAGGCAGTCCGCTGACAAACGTCCTGTCAATCTTCAGGCTGTCGATCGGGAAGTCCTTGAGGTAGTTGAGCGAGGAATAGCCCGTGCCAAAGTCGTCGATCGACAGCCGGACACCGAGTTCGTGCAGTTCGTGCATCGTGCCGGTGATCGCCTCGGTGTTCTGTATAATGGTGCTCTCCGTCAGTTCCAGTTCCAGATTGGAGGCGGCAAACCCGGTGCTGCGCAGAATCTCTTCAACTTCCCGCACAAAACCGCGTCTCGTGATCTGCCGCGCAGACACATTCACGCCCATCCGCAGGGGCTGCCTCCGCCGACGGGCCCAGACATCCCCTTGCGCGCACGCCGTCCGCAGGACCCACATCCCGACGTCTTCAATAAGACCCATTTCCTCGAGGACAGGAATAAACCCGGCCGGCGGTACAAGGCCATCTGCGGGATGGTCCCAGCGCACAAGGGCCTCCATTCCCAGAATCACGCCCGTGCACAGATCCACCTGCGGCTGGTAGTGCAGGACGAACTCGCCGTTCGCGAGCGCCCCGTACAGGCTGCGTTCCACATCAACCCGCTTGTGCAAAACATCGCGCATGGTCGACGTATAGAACTGATAATTGCGCCCACCGCGCGCCTTGCTGCGGTACATCGCGATGTCCGCGTACTTGACCAGCCTCTCTGCGTCATCCGCGTCGTCGGGATAAACGCTGACACCTATGCTCGGGCTGATATAGAACTGGTGCTCGTCAATCACAAACGGATTGGACAACTCCTCAATCACGTCCGCCGCGACGCTGCTCACCCTCACGCGGGCGTCCACGCACGGCAGGATCACCACAAACTCATCGCCGCCGATGCGCGCGACAAAGTCGTCGGCAGGCACGCAACTCCGCAACACGGTCGCCATTTTCGCCAGCAGGATGTCGCCGCTGCTGTGACCGAGCGTATCGTTCACGCGCTTGAACTGGTCGAGATCAATGAACATGACCGCCAGTTGCCGGCTCTTGTTGCACGCCTCCGCGATCGCGACCCGCAACTGCTCGTTGAAATGCAGGCGATTGGGCAGCCGCGTCAGCGTGTCGTAGTACGCCTGTTCGCGAATCTCCAGTTGCATCCTCATCTGCTCGGTAATATTGCGAAACGTGACGACGCGTCCCACTGGGCGTTCCAGCCGCCGGATCGGATTTTCACTGCGCGCGACAAGGAATCGCCTGCCGTCCGCGCGTTGCAGGGCCTCACTGTATCCCTGCACGATATCGTGTTCCCCGAGGCGAAAGAACTCCTTTAGCGACACAGAACAAGCGGGAAAAATGTCGCTCTCCCGCCTGCCGACCGTGTGTTCGGCTTCGACGCCGACCATCGCGGCCGCCGCCCGGTTGCAAAACGTGATCCTGTTCTCCAGATCGACGCCGTAGATCCCCTCTCCCACTGAATTGAGGATCATGTCATGCTGGACTGTGAGGCTCTGCAACTGTTCCACGGTGGCGAGCAGTGTGTCGTTGTTTTGCGCCAGTTCATCCGTGCGATCCTGGACCATCTGCTCCAGCCGCTCCAGGCGCCACAGATCCGACAGTGTCGCCGCCGTCGCATTCGCCAGCGACTCGGCCATGTCCACTTCGGTTGCGCTGTACGACCTCGCCGTCCCGAGGGTAGGGATGCCAATCACACCGAGCACCTCGCCCACCGCAATGAGTGGCAGCATGAACAGCGCGCGGATGCCAAACTCCTGGCATACGTCCGCGTTTGGCCGGGGATCCTGCAGGACGTCCGGAATCACCAAGGGCCGTTTCGTCTCGACAACATGCTGGAATACCGCGTCCCGCGCAAAATCCACCCGCATCTCCCCGTGCGTGATGCGCCACTGGACCTCGCTCCACTCGCTCTCGTCGTTCAGAGCAAGCGGAAAAAAGCCCCCCGCCCCGTCCGCGAGGTGGATGGCCGCGTTCGTGTTTCCTATCGCCGTACCGAGATAGCGAAAACAGACCGCGATCGCTTCCCGGGTCGTCCTGCACAGGGACAGTTCCTTGCCGGCGTCGAGCAGCATCTGCTTTTGCCCAGACAGGTTGGCGTTGCGGATGGCGACCGCGGCCATGTTGACATACGTCTCGACGACCTGGATGTCCGGAGGCTTCAGATGCATCGCATCGCCTGAATTGAAGACAAAAACCAGGCCAAACAGTTCGTCCTCAAAGACGATCGGCAGGCCGAGCAAGGACTTAATCGAAAACATCTCCACGGGGCGCGGATCCGGCAGACTGCTCTCCGCCGTATCCGGGAGGTACACGCTCTGCCTGGTCGCGATAATCTGCGCAGCCAGCCTGTCGACTTTGGGATCGATGACCATCTGATCCAGCCTGACTCCCTGAAGCTGCTCAGGCTTCCCCACATACCCGTGAAACGTACCATCCGGCTGCGGCAGGTAAATCCCGACTGAATTGCAGCGCACCAACTCCTCCGAGATGGCCGCCACCACGTTGCCGAGAATCCCGCGCAGACCCATCTGCGAATTCACGACCGTGGTAATACGGGTGAGACGGGAGTACTGACCGGCGTCGCTTTGCATGCGCGGAACCATCCTCTTGGATTAGAGCCATACGCTGATTCTAATGGCCTGCCCGAGATGATGCAATGCCGGCCACCGCGCGCGACCGCACGCCTATCGTTTCCGAGAAGAAGTTACACTCAATGAGGGCCATGCGTTCGCCTCCAGATTTCACTGTCCACCGACGTGCAGACGCGCCGCACACGGGGCGGTCTCAGAGCACGAGTCCCGCCAGCGTCTCCGTCAGCACGGGCACGATCTGCTTCTTGCGCGACACCACGCCGCGCAGGGTCGCCCGGTTGTCGACCAGCGACACGTTGTAGGCCACTTCCACCGCGTGCGCCGCACGGCCCAAGGCGATCGCGACCGAGTCGTTGTTCAGGATGTCCGTGATCGCAAAGACGAACAGGTCCAGTTTCCGCTGTTCGATGATTCTGTTCAACGCCGCCTCAAGCTCCTCCTGCCGGGACAGCACGTCATTCACATCGACCGCGTTCACCTGCGCGATCTCAACCCGGTAAGCTCCCATGGGGAATTCCTTCGCATCCAGAGAAATGAGTTGTTCCACCGTCACGTCCGCGAGATTCGCGCCCGCCTTCAGCATCTGCAGGCCGTATTCGTCCGCGTCCACTCCGGCTGTCTGGGCCAGTTCCCGCGCGGCCGCAACATCTTCTGCCGTGCATGTGGGGGACTTCTGCAACAGCGTGTCCGAAACGATCGCCGACAGCATCAGACCCGCGATCTGGCGCGGAACCGCCACGCCGCGCTCCTTGAACAGCTTGTTCAGTATGGTCGCCGTGCACCCCACAGGTTCCGCCCGGAAATAGAGCGGCTGGGCCGTCTCGAAATTCGCGATCCGATGATGGTCGATGACTTCCACCACCTGGACCTGGTCGATGTCGGGAGCGCTCTGCTGCCGCTCATTGTGGTCCACCAGAATGACTTCCGCGCCTTCGCCCGCGCCGCCAGCGACGGAATTCACCAGACGCGGCGCGGCCGCCTGGAAGTAGTCGAGGGCGAACGCCGTTTCCGCGTTGACTTCCCCGAGGCGCACGGCTTCGACGGATGCACCCGTCGCGGTCTTCAATGCTGCATACGCGATCGCCGAGCAGATCGAATCCGTATCCGGATTTTTGTGGCCGAAGATAAGCGTGGTCCGCATGGTAATCCTCCCTGTTGTCACATACCTCAGGATTATACCGAAGCGGGACGCCCCACGACAATGCCCCAGGCCATTCGCACACATTTATTGGCGCGCGGCGCGTTCAGACGTTGCGCAGGTAGTTGCGCCCGGAGTAGAGAACAGCGATTCCGCAGGCCACAGCACTCGCCCCCACGTAAAAGGGGACGTGCGGGTTGAACCACACCGCCAGCTTGCCCGCAAGCCACGGAGCCAAGGCCCCGCCGCCAAAGCGCACAAAACTGTAGGCGGCCGACGCCACCGGGCGCTCCACCGGAGCCGCATTCATCACGGCCGTCGTAACGAGCGTATTGTTGACGCCAAGGAAGGCGCCCGCGACAATAATGGCCACGATCACGACCGGTCGCGACGTGACATTGAGACCAATCACCAAGAGGTCCAGCGCGATCAGCGCCAGCACCGTATAGGTGGTCGGCAGCGTCCCAAAACGCGCCTGCAGGCGCGGCGCCACAAACACCGATGTGACAGCGAGGCACACGCCCCAGCCGAAGTAGATGTAGCCGAGCTTGAGCGCACTGAGGTTCAAGACAAACGGTGTGAAGGTGAGCAGGGTGAAGAATCCAAAATTATAGAGAAGCGCCATCAATCCCATGGAGAGCAGGCCACGATGGCGCAGGGCGCGCAGCGGATCGAGGA
Source organism: Bacillota bacterium (assembly GCA_021821225.1). The sequence continues at coordinate 21,784 of JAKACR010000015.1, forward strand.
CCGACGTGTGGTGCGTCGCCTTTGGCACATCGCGCAAAAAAGCCAGAAT
>JAKACR010000251.1 GCA_021821225.1 Bacillota bacterium
GAACACGGAGCTGGCTCCGACAGCCGCCACGACGGCCACCGCGGCTACCGCCGGGATGATGAGAAGACGTCCTTTCCTTTTTGCCCTGGACAAGTGAGGCACCTCCGATCGCACTTTCGTTCTGCCGGCCGGGTGCAAGCCTCACCCGGCCGGTGGATGTTACACCCATATGAACGGCATGGACCGACCGACGGTTTTCACTCACCAATATCCCGATATCCTGAAAGTGCGGCGTCGATCGGCCAATACGCCTGTTGCCGGCAGTCACTCACCTGTCTGGCGTACTCCTCCTCGTCCCAGCCGCGCAGCGCGCCCATCGCCCTGGCGAAAAGCGGCAACGCGCGCTGCGCGGCAGGCCCGCCAAACCACGCCAGGCCGGTGCGCCGGACGATCACGTCCGCCAGTTGCACCGCCCCCTCATGCTCGATCAGGTAGGACAATTCTCCATGCAAAAGGGGTACGTCCGGCGCGATGCGGTCAAGCGACAGGCCGCGCGCGCGCGCGTGCAGCGCAACGCGCTCCGCCTCATCGCCATAGCGCCGGCACAGCCAGGCCGCGTCTTTCTCCGTCATGGCAACAAAGCGGGCAAGGCGTTTCGCTTCTTTTAACTCCCACTCGATCCTGCCGCGCGGAGGGATCGTGAGACCGCCCGGCAGCGGCAGCACCGGCGACAACTCCGTCGCGCGCGCGCGCAGCGCGGCGGGCGTCTCAAAATCCATGCGCGCGAGCACCCCGTGCACGTGTTCCATGACCTCCTCGGCCATCCTGCGCCAAGCCGTCAGTTTTCCGCCAGCGATTGTGATGAGCTGGCTTTCGGATACGTACACCTGGTCGCGCCGCGACACGTCCTTTGTCGACCTGCCAGGTTCCAGCACGAGCGGGCGCACGCCGGACCACTGGCCCGCGATATCGCCCTGCCCGATGTGCGCTTCCGGAAATACCGCATTGACCAGATCGAGCAGGTACAGCACATCGCGCTCTTCGATGGGCGGATGGTACAGATCCCCTTCGTACGCCTCGTCCGTTGTCCCGACAAACGTCATGTCCCCGCGCGGAATGATGAACAGCAGGCGGCCGTCGGGCGTCTGTACCGCAAACGCGTGTTTTACAGGCAATCGGTCGTGCGCAACCGCCACATGCACGCCGCGGCTGTGCAACACCATCCGTTGCCCGCGCCTCCCGGCGTGCTCGTCATCGTGCTGCACGATGCGCTCAATCCATGGTCCCGCCGCGTTCACGATCGTCCTGCCGCGCACCGCGGCGGTGCGCCCCGTCACCTCGTCGACCACGGCGACGCCGCCGACGCGCGCATCCCCGAAGGCATCCCCGTCGCCGGAGACCACATGTTCGCCGCCGTACAGCAACCCGGAGACACGCGCGTAATTCAGCACGAGCGCGCCCAGTTGTTCGGCCGCCCGCGCGATGGTCACGACGCAGCGCGCGTCGTCCGTAAGGTATTCGTGGTACAATACACCGCCCGTCAATCCATCCCCGTTCACGGCGGGTTCCAGGGCCAGCACCTCGTCGCGCGTCAGCACCACCCGCTGTTCATTGGGCGCGACGTTGGCCAGGCGGTCGTACAGCCAGACGGCCGTTCCCATGACGAACCGGCCGTACTTCATGGTCCGGTAGACGGGCAACAGAAAAGGCAGCGGCGAAACGAGATGCGGCGCCAGCCGCTGCATTCCCTCCCGTTCTCGGCCGCCCTCGCGGACGAGCAGGAACTCCGCGCGTTCCAGATAACGAAGACCGCCGTGAAACAGTTTCGTCGATCTGCTGCTGGTTCCCGAGGCAAAGTCCCGCGCTTCCAGCAAGGCGACGCGCAACCCCGCCAGCGCCGCTTCGCGCGCGACACCGACGCCCGTAATCCCGCCGCCGATGATCACCACGTCAAATATGTGCTCCCGCAAATAATCGAGACGCCGCTCTCTCGCTGCCGCCGAAAGAGGAATATCGTGCACTCTCCGCTCCCGCCTTTCACCACCGCGCCATCCTGTGCCATGGAGGTCTTTCATAATAATAACAGGAAACCTTCCGGTTGCGGGCAACCCCTATCAGCCCTCACGCCGCACATGGTATCATGGGAAAACAACGCTTGGGAGGTCTGTCCTTATGAGCGCTTCGCTTGCGCACGATCTCGTCGCGTGGCGGCGGCACCTGCACAGCCACCCGGAAATCAGCTTCCGGGAATTCGCCACCGCCGACTACATCGAACAGCAGTTGCGCGACATGGGCCTCACACCCAAGCGCATCGCGCAAACCGGCGTGTACACCGACATCCCGCTGCGGCCGAACGAACCGGTCGGGCCCATGGTGGCCGTGCGCGCGGACATCGACGCGCTGCCTATCTCTGAAGAAACCGACCTGCCCTATCGCTCGCAAAACCCCGGCGTCATGCACGCCTGCGGTCACGACGGCCACACGGCCATCGCTCTTGGCGTCGCCCGCCGGTTGCTGGACCTGCGCGACGCAGAGTCCCACAGTCTCGCGAATGGGACGGTACGTGTTTTTTTCCAGCCTGCGGAAGAGCTGCCTCCAGGAGGTGCGCAACCCATGATCCGCGACGGCGTGCTCGACGGTGTGCAGTCTGTGATTGGGCTGCACCTGTGGAGCTTTCTTCCACTCGGCGTGGCGGGCATCTCCTATGGCGCGCTCACCGCCAACGCAGACGTATTTGCGGTGAACGTTCTTGGCAAAGGTGGGCACGGAGCCCTGCCGCACAAGAGTGTCGACGCACTGTTCGTCGCCTGTGAACTGGTTTCGCGCTTCCAGGCCGTTGTCAGCCGCCAGACGGACCCGCTGGAACCCGTCGTGGTCACGGTGGGCACCCTGCACGCCGGCACCGGATACAATATCATCGCCGACTCGGCCGCCCTGACAGGGACTGTGCGCACGACATCGGACCGTGCGCGGCGCCTCGTTCACGAGCAACTCGCGCACGCCGCGCAAACCGTTTGCGAAACGTACGGTGCCAGAGCGGAGTTCTCTTGGACGAACGGCTACCCCGCCGTGGTGAACCATGAACCGGTCGCGCGAGTCTTGGAACAGGTCTGTCGGGAAAAACTGGGACAAAATCACGTGGAACACGTCCGTCCGACGATGGTCGGCGAAGACTTCTCCTATTATTTGCAGAGTAAGCCTGGCGCGTTCCTGCTTCTGGGAATTGCGGACAAGGACTTGTCGACTGACTACCCGCATCACCATCCGCGTTTTGCGCTTGCCGAGCGGATGATGGAACCCGGCGTGGACATCCTGGTGGAAACGGCGCTGCGCCTGTTGGCCGGTAACACCGTTCGCGCCTAGGGGACTTTATCACATGTCCCCCAGCTCACAATTTGACCGGAGAGGTTGGGTCTGATGTCGCCGCATGAACTCCTGCTGAATTACGGATACGTGGGCATCGTGGCCGCCCTGATTTTGGAATTCCTGCTCATCCCTTTTCCGGCCGAGACCATTCTCGTGGTTTCCGGCTTCATGTGGCATGAGGGCCTGTTTCATATCGTGCCGCTGCTTGTGATCGCCACGCTGGCGTCATGGACAGGCTCCTATATCGCTTACTGGATTGGACGCCGCTTTGGACGCCCTGTGCTGCTGCGCTACGGACGCTACGTCAAGCTGGATGAAAAAAAGCTCCTGCGCGCCGAACACGTCTTCGCGCGCTATTCGATCGCCATTCTCGGCATCGGTCGCTTCATCGCATACATTCGCGTGCTGATCGCCTACGTGGCGGGAATCAACAAGATCAACCAGACGCTGTACCTCATCATCACGATTATTTCGGCGTCGCTGTGGGCCGCGACCTTCATCATGCTGGGTGCGGTTATCGGCGCGGAGTGGCACCGCATCGCCCTGTGGATCGTGGCGCATCGGGCGCTTTCCGCCGCTGTCGGGGTGATCCTTGTCGCGGCGCTCGTCTGGTGGTGGATCCGCAAGCGCAAAAAAGCGCAGGCGAACCGTTCGCGCGACGTCGAGTCTGTCTGAGCAGCGTCTTCCCATCCGCTGTCCGGGAGGTGAATCCGTGAACCGCTTCATCCTGTTTGTCCGCTCCAGGCGCCGCATCGGATGGCCCGATATCATCGTGGCCGTCATGATTGTCGGATTGCTCTACGCCCTGCTCGATCTTGGCAAAGGCATGGTCGTACCCTTCTCTCCGTCCCGCCAGCCCGTCATCCATCTCAACCCGGTCTATCTGCCCTACTATGCCGGGCGCTCCTTGCTGCGCATGTTTCTCGCCTACATCCTGTCGCTGACGTTCGCCCTGACCTACGGCCGCTTTGCGGCCTATCACAGACTCGCCGAACGCGTCATGATCCCGGCGCTCGACATCCTGCAATCGGTGCCTGTGCTCGGCTTTCTCTCCATCACCGTGACGTTTTTTCTCGGGTTGTTCCCCGGCAGCCTGCTTGGCGCGGAATTTGCCTCCATTTTCGTCATCTTCACCGCGCAGGCGTGGAACATCACGTTCAGCTTCTACCACTCCCTGACGACCATGCCAAAGGATCTGCGCGAAGCGGCCGCCATCTACCGTCTG
>JAKACR010000252.1 GCA_021821225.1 Bacillota bacterium
TTGGTTGTACGGACGGAAAGTCTTCTTCACGGTGCATATCCACTCCTAAACAATGAGGAATCTCTTCCTACACACATTCGCCATGTCTACAGTGAAATCCTTGATTTTACTCGGACAGCCTCCTAGACAAGGAGCTGTACAAGAGTATGACGATGAAAAAGCTCCTACTCATCTTGTCTAAACTTCGGGTACAACACGTCAACGGTCAGCGTATCTTGTTCCCCCTAACCAAGGAACAGAAGACCATCTATAAGGCCTTTGCCGTGGAGAACCCCGTGTAGGTATAATTTGAGCGGGAATTTAGGATACAAGTTAAAATTTCGATTCCGAAGCACGGTGCGATACACAATGCCACCTCCTCGCACCACGGTAACGCTTTGGCTCCGCATATTCCATCGACATGTTGCGCGCGGGGAGCGCAATATTTGAATACGGGGCGTCCGTTGCACAAGGATAACCCCGTCGAGGGCCGGACGGGGTTATCCTTGTGCAATCGAATTTTCCTCCAGGCTGCGAACGCTGCGATTACTTCAGGGGGAACGCCTTCACCTGCGCATTGTCGCCCGCCATGCCCAAAGTGCCTAGGCCCCAGTTCTTCTCAATCGTGCGCCGCAGGGTGTAATGATCGGACCAAGTGTTCAACACAAAGTGGCCCTGGCGCTGGTTGTCGAGGATGATCAGAGGCACCTGTCGGCACTTGACCGTCCGTCAGGCGGCGGCGAGTTGACGCAGGGGCGCGACGACCGATTACAGTGCGCCGAACGGGGAGGCGAACTGCGCGGCGGTCGCCATCAGCGCCTCCTGTTCGTGTATGCTCATCCGCGTCCTGCGCTCATAAGCTTCGACAATCTTCGGCAACAGGCGGACATCGCCCGCGCTGGCCAGTCCGGTGACTTCTTCGTGCGAGAGGACAAACGACACGCATTTGTCGACGTACGACTGTTCATCAAACGGCTCGTACCAGGTATTGTAGCGCTTCGCATCGGGACTTGACCACGGACCGCGGGCAACGGTCTTGATCGTCATCAGTCCGGCGTCCTGGCGCTTGATCTCGGCGACCAGCGCGTCAAACAACCGGCGATAGTCCGGGTTGTTGTAGAGGATAAAATTCAGCGGCGTGAGCACGGTGGCAAACGGATAACGGTGAAGCGCTTCAAGGTGTACGCCGGGTGCAAGGTGGCCGTGTCCCGTGATGCCGATATGCCTGATCAACCCCTGTTCCTGCGCCGCAATCGCAGCTTCCAGCGCTCCGTCTCTGGCCGTCACCTTATCCAGTTCTTCAAAGCTCGTGACGGCATGGAGTTGCAGCAGATCCACGTGATTGACCTGAAGGCGTTCCAGCGACCGCTCGATTGACCGGGCCGCATCCGCGCGGTTGCGATCCCCCGTTTTTGTGGCGAGAAAGATGCTGTCGCGAATCTTTTGCATCCAGGGACCCATGCGCAATTCAGCGTCGCCGTAGGAGGCGGCGGTGTCAAAGTGATTGATCCCGGAGTCAAGGGCGAACTGAATGGATGCGTCGGCTTCGTCCTGCGTGACATTGCCGAGACTCGCTGCGCCAAAGATGATCACAGAACTCATATGGCCGGTGTGTCCCAGACGGCGTTGTTCCATTTCTGAATTCCTCCTCAAATTTGTATTTTCCCGCGCTGAATGGCTTACGTGTTGAATGGCTTCCGCACTGGATGGTTTTCGTGCCGGATGGATTTCGAAACCTGGAGTCCCGAAGCGCATCCGCACGGCGCTCTCACGGCCGCAGGCGCATTGCCTCCGCCAGGGCGGACTGGTAGACCTGCTTGAGCGGGACGTTCTGTCTTTGCGCCAGTTTCCGGCAACTCTCGTATTCGGGGGCGACATTGACCGTTTTCCCATCGGATTGCGCAGTTTTGACATCGACGGGGCCATACGGTGTATCGACCGTCATGGTCGCGCGTTCCAGTTCCCATTTCCATACGGGATGGAAGCGCAAACCGATGGTGGTGGTCTGGCGGACGATTTCCGCCGCGAGAGCAGGCAGTCGGTCCGGTGCGCACAGAACCTGCAACTGTTGCGCCGGCCTGCCTTTTTTCATGACAAGCGGCGCCCAGGCCGCGTCCATTGCGCCCAACGCCAAGAGTCTTTCCAGGACGAAGCCGGCAAACTCGGGATTCATGTCGTCCACATTCGCCGCGATCGAAACGGCGTGGGTTCCGGGGGCGAGCGGCGGTGCGCCGGCTGTCGCCGCGTCCCATCCGCTCGCTAGGCTGTGTGCAGCGTCCGGTTTGCGCGCGCCGGGCGCAAACCACTCGCCAAGGGAGATGCGCAGGACATTAGCCAACGGCAGTTCCCGCGTTCCCGCGCCGTAGCCCGTGCGCCGGGCCACAAACGGGCGCGGTTCCGCCGGTCGCGCCAGCGTGCGCAGGATGGCGGCGCCGGTCGGCGTGACGGTTTCCCCGAACGCACCCGTGCTGTAGGTGGGAAACCCGTGCAGCAAAAGCTCCGCAGCGGGGGCGGGCACCGGCATGACGCCGTGGGCGCAGGTCACATGGCCTCCCCCCACCTCGATCGGCGTTGCGACGCAGTCGGGTTCGCCAAGCAGGTGCCACGCCGCCATGCTGCCGACGATGTCGACGATCGCGTCGAGCGCCCCCACCTCGTGGAAATGAATGCGTTCCGGGGTGGTGCCGTGCACGGTCGCCTCGGCCTCCGCCAAGTGGTGAAAAGCCTGCAGGCTGTGCTCCACGACGGAAGGAGGCAGGTCGCTCTCCCGGATGATCCGCTCGATTTCCGGCAGGTGGCGGTGTCTGGTCTGTTCGTCGTGTGTGACCGTGACGTGCGCTGCAGAGATTCCCGACCGCTTCACCCGGTCCACGGCTACCTGGAAACCGGAGACGGAAAGTCCTGATAGCAACTGTCGCCATTTTTCCTCCGGCGCGCCGGCGTCCAGCCAGGCACCGAGAAACATGTCGCCGCTCGCACCCGCTGCGCACTGGATCAAGGCCACCGTCACGTCGTTTCCCCCAATCGGTTGATCTGGGCCGCCAGATACCCGGCCCCGAATCCGTTGTCGATATTGACCACGCCAATGCCAGGAACACAGTTGGTCAGCATGCCGAGCAAGGCGGCGAATCCGTTCAACTGCGCTCCGTAACCGACGCTAGTCGGGACCGCGATGACGGGTTGTTCGACCAGGCCGGCAAGCACCGTGACGAGCGCTCCTTCCATCCCGGCGACGGCGACGATCACGCGAGCCGCGCGCAATTCGTCGAGCCGGTGCATCAGACGCTGCAGTCCCGCCACGCCGACATCGTAGATGCGCGTGACCCGCGCCCCGAGCGCCTCCGCGGTCAGGGCCGCTTCTTCGGCCACCGGGAGATCCGAAGTGCCAGCCGCCGCTATTGCGACATGTCCCACCGCCGTCTGCAAGCCGCGGCGGATCAGGAGCAGGCGCGGAATATCGTGGTATTCGGCATCCGGGATATTTCGGCGAACCAGTTCATATACTCCGGTCGAAGCCCGCGTGCCGATCACGTTGCCGTCCGCGCGCGCGGCCAACGCTTCCAGAATGGCCGCCGATTGTTCGACCGTCTTGCCCTCACAGTAGACCACCTCGGGGAATCCTCGTCTGCGCGTGCGTTGGTGGTCCAGCGTTGCGAAACCGAGGTCTTCCGTGTCCAGTTTGCGCAATGCCGCGAGGCCGTCCTCGATGGATAGTTCGCCGCGTTGCACCGCCGCGAGCACGGAGCGATAGGAAGACATCTCTATGCCCCCTGACCGCCGACCACCAGGACTTCATTCATGGCGCCCGCCCGGTATCCCCGCAGGTCAAGGCTCACGTAAGTGTAACCAATTTCGCGCAATTTACAATCGACTGTCTCTGCCACAGAAATGAGCTCCGCGAGGCGTTCCGGCGGCACTTCGATGCGGGCGAGTTTTTCGTGCTGGCGCACGCGCACCTGACGAAAGCCGAGCTGCATGAGAAAATCTTCCGCGCGATCGATCATCGACAGTTTTTCTGGCGTGATCGTTTCGCCGTACGGAATGCGCGATGACAGGCAGGCGAACGACGGCTTATCCCACGTGCGCAACCCCAGAAGTCGGGAGTGATGGCGAATCTCGGCCTTTGTGACGCCGAATTCAAGCAGCGGAGCGCGCGCCCCGCTTTCGCGCGCGGCCCGCAGTCCCGGGCGAAACTCGCCGAGGTCGTCCGCAATGGCGCCGAACACGACATGGCGGTATCCGTGTTCCCGCGCGATCGGAAACAGTGTGTCAAACAGTTCGTGTTTGCAGAAATAACAGCGGTTGACCGGGTTTTCCGCGTAGCCTGGTATGGCAAGTTCGCTGGTGGACACGACCATATGGCGCGCGCCCATCTCCTGCGCGATGCTGCAGGCTTCGGCTCGCTCGCGTGAAGGGTAGGTTTCCGAATCGGCGGTGACGGCCAGGACGTGGTCCCGGCCGAGGACATCCACGGCGATGCGCAGCAAAAACGTGCTGTCGACGCCGCCCGAAAAGGCGACGACGACCCGGTTCATCGCACGGAGATCGTC
>JAKACR010000253.1 GCA_021821225.1 Bacillota bacterium
TTTTTCGCGCGCCATCTCCGCGATCAGCGCTTGTCTTTCCACGCTCAACACAGCGGGGCACCCCTTTTCGACCAAACAACTTATCCTCATCAGTATAACGACATCAACCAATCATATGCAATACAACCGACAGGTAGATTCATCTCCCCCTACACTTGGTCCTCTCGCGTCTCTCATATCGGTTTTCTGGAGAGATTGTGAGTGGTTTCGATGAACCGGATCGTTCCCGTCTTGGATCGCATCACCACAGAGTGTGTCTTGGCCCTGGAATTCCCGAGATAACGAACGCCGCGCAACAGTTCGCCGTCCGTGACGCCGCTGGCCGCAAAGATAACGTCGTCCCCGGAAATCAGGTCGTCCATGGTCAGGACCCGGTACGGATCCACGAGGCCCATTCCCATACACCGCTTTAATTGTTGGTCATTTTCAATCAGTAACCTGGCTTGAAATTCGCCACCCAGACACTTCAGCGCCGCGGCGGCGAGGACCCCTTCCGGAGCGCCCCCGCTTCCCAGCAGGATGTCGACTCCCGTATCCTCGAATGCCGTGTTGACGGCGGCCGCTACATCCCCGTCGGGAATCAACTTGATGCGTGCGCCGACGCTCCTCAATTCCTCGACAAGCGCCTCGTGGCGCGGCCGGTCCAGCACCGCCACCACCACATCCACCAGATCCTTGTGCGCCGCCGCCGCGACGGCCCGCACATTGTCTGCCGCAGAGGCCAGAAGATCAACTTTCCCCTTCGCCTTCGGCCCCACGGCCAATTTTTCCATATACATGTCCGGCGCGTGCAGCAAGGAGCCGACAGGGGCCACAGCCACCACGGAGAGTGCGTTCCAGAGTCCGCTCGCGACGATATTGGTGCCTTCCAACGGATCGACCGCAATATCCAGAATGGGAGGAGCACCGAGGCCGAGTCTCTCGCCTATATACAGCATCGGCGCCTCATCCATTTCTCCCTCGCCGATTACCACCGTACCATCCATCGAAATGGTGTCGAACATCTCCCGCATCGCGGTGGTCGCCGCTTCGTCCGCCTCCGCTTTACGTCCCCGTCCCATCCAGTGCGCGCTGCGTATGGCGGCCGCCTCTGTAACGCGCACAATTTCCAAAGCGAGTTCCCGTTCCATGAAACGGCCTCCTTTCCATCCGAAAATCACACATGATCACCGACGCGTCCTATGGGACATGTGATAAAGTCCCCTATTCGAGCCATCACACTTTGCAGTCAACCCTCCTAATATAAAACATAATAGAACATCATCAACCTCGAAAATAACATTTTTCATATACAACTATAACAATAAATGCTGGGGATGTACAATTCTCATTCCCGTACTTGATCAGCAAAAATCAACGCTCCGGGTGAATGGTGAACACGGCGATGCTTCCCCCACAGAGCAACGCAGCATAGCTCCACGTGCGAAACTGCTGGTAGATGGAAAAGTGTCTGTGCTTCGGAAGAAACGCGGGAACAGCCGCGAAACTCGCGTAGTCCACCCCTAGTGCGCGATTGAAGGCGGCGATCGAACCGTAACGCTGTGCCAGCCATTTTCTAAACCGCGCGACATCCTGGAGAGCGTACCCCGCTATGTCGGACGAAGATGGTCCAAAGCCTGCGTCAAGCCAGCCATAGGCGATATAGGCGCCGCCGAACGCGGGCGATCGGCTCAGCGCAGTCAGCGTCCTGGACACATAGGCCGCATTACGCGGCATACCCGCGCCTGCTCCAGAATGCGGGCTCAGCAGCGGGCGCACCGCTGCTGGTGACCTCGTTTCCGCCTGTCTGCGCAATGACGTAGAACGTTTCTGCCTCGGCGCTCGCTACTTCCGACGAAACAAGACTGCGGTTCGGTTCTGTCTTCCGAACATGTGATATCCGTATTCCTCCCCGTATCGATCCAGACATGCCGTGACGCTCCGCTACGCGGTGATCCCATGGGGACCGCCCAGCGCATGCCTGCCATGTCACAGCCTCCTGTGCACGATATTCACTCCCGATACGTCCCACTCTATCTCCATATCATCTGGGGCAGTCACCTCGAAGTCTCTCTCCTCGCCCGGAAACAACAGGCTCCCATCCTCGATCGGCCGGATGACGCGCTCCGTCCGCCCCGAAACCCTACCCTCCACTCGCGCCCACAGCCCGATGTGCTTCCCGACATTCTTCAGCCGCAGCACTGTTTTCCCTTCCAGGGCCACTTCCCTCACCGTGACCTCGGTGCCGGGTATCTGCAGAAACCCTGACAGCGACGGCTCCCTCGTTCCAGATGGTAGGACCGCGAACGCGTACTCGTTCGATGCCAGACGCAACCCGTCCGCCTGACGCGCCACACACAAGGTCACGAAGAAGCTGCCGAGGTCATCCGGAACCGACCAACGAATGTCGCATAGCTCCTGAGTAGATTCCATCGTGCAGTGACGTCCCACGCTCTCTTCATGCACCACGGCGCCCGCGCTGGTGCGAATGGACCATGTGACCGTCACGGACTCCGGCAGGGGCATGTCCGCCGTCAGAAACACTGCTCCGCGGAACTCCTCCCCTCGCGCTGGCGCAACGGTATCGTAGTGCATGGATATGTGTACCGGGCGGTTCGCCAACGCCACCCAACTGTAGGCCAGTTTCGGATCGCCGTAGTAGTCCACGGCGCTGGTGCAACTGACGTTCGGATACGGTTCGTTCAATTGCCACAGCAGGCTTCCGCTGCAATGCGGGGCGCGCCGGCGGTTCGCCTCCACTCCATAGCGGATCCCCTCCGCCTGCAGCCACTGGCCCAGCATGATCCGCCTGCGCATGTCGTCCAGTCCCCCGAAGCACTCCGTCAGTAGTCCGTCGATGTTCCAGTATTCATAGCCGTGCAATAGCCACGCCATCGAGTCTGCCTTGGCGGGATCCATGTCTTCCGGCGGCAGGAAGCGTCGCAGGCTCTCATAGGAAGCGAAGCCGTCGCTGCCAAATTCGCTGTGCAACAACGCCTCGCTCCGGTTATACAACTCGTAGTGACCCCGCAGACCGCCATACTTCCACGGACCGTGGACATCGTGCGCCGCACCGTTCTGCCCGATCGTCCGCTCCAGGCTGAACTCCGGACCCGTGGGAGAAGACGGCAAGTACAGCCGCTCCGGATCGAGATCCGACACCAGATCGCGCAGCATTCGCAGGTTGGGGTGGCGGTCGGTCAACGGAACGAGACGATCCTGCAGGTGCCCCCCTTCCGTCAGTTCATTCCCGCCGCACCAGATCACGAGACTCGGGTGATTCCTCTTCTCGCGGATCACATGGCGCATGGTCGTCTGCAGAAGATGCAGGAATCCGGACTCCGCGCTCGGCTCGTTGTTGAAACCCGAACTGGACTGGGGCATCTCCTGCCACACCAGGATGCCGGCCTGATCGCACAAATCGTAAAACAGTTCCCGCTCGATCGGTCCCGCACCGTTGACGCGCAGCATATTGACATGCGCCGCCTTCGCGAGTCTGATCATATGCCGGTAACGGTCCTCCAGGTCCCGTCCGAACAGTTGATCGACAGGTCCCCAGTTCCAACCTTTGATATATATCGGACGGCCGTTGGCCAAGACCGTATACGCCAAGGAGTCGGCAGGCGCTCCCGGATTCTGCCTGAATTCAAGGGAACGGATGCCGAACGTGACCGATCGTTCGTCAGAGAGCTGTCGCTCGCTTTCGCCTGCACTTTCGTCTTCTCTTTCGTATTCGTCGGTTTTCCACAGTTTTACTTGCGCCTCATACAGAGGTTGTTCACCATGGCCGTTTGGCCACCATAATCGGGCTTGATTCACGGGGATCTGGAAGGTCATCGTTTGCAGGCCGGGTTTCGTGGCGACGTCTCGCGACCCTTGTCCCACCACGCTCCCGTTCGGCGCTGCGATCCGGACCACGACGCGAGCGTCCCCGCCCTGGTCGCTCTCCACCGTCACCGTCACATGCGCCTCAACATCGTCTCCGCGGACGTGTGTGCGCACACAAACGTCTTCAATCCGACTGGCGCCGGTCACCCAGAGGAAAACTGGCTTCCAAAGCCCGATGTGAATCAGGCGGGGACAGAAATCCCATTTATAACCAAATCGACTCTTCAAGTGATCCACTTCGTTGGTATATCCGAGTTGGCCCACACCGTCCGGACTCTTCTTGACGGCGATCAGCACGGTGTTGCGTTCTCCTGGATTTACATGTGAAGTGACATCCATGATCGCCGGCGCAAACATGCCCGTGTGTTCACCGACGCGTTTTCCGTTTATGAGAATTTTGGCAGAGTAATCTATACCTTCACACACGAGCCGGATCCTGCGTCCCCGAAGATCCGCAGCTACGTCCAGTTCCGTCCGGTACAGCCAGTCCCGCTCGCTGACCCATTCACACGCGACCGCATTGCTCTTCCAGTACGGATCGGCAATGATCCCGCCCTGGAACAGATCCCAGTGCACACTGCCCGGCACCGAAGCGGGAATCCAGGGCATGAAACCCTTTAATTTCCATGCGCCAGGTCTAAATCCTCCGACTTTAG
>JAKACR010000254.1 GCA_021821225.1 Bacillota bacterium
GTTCATGATCTTTGTGTCGATCTGCGGCCAGAAATACAGCATCTCCTCGCGCAGCACGGTGAGAATGTCGCGCTGCCACTCCTTCATGATTCTGCTGTGCGTCACGAGGTACAAAAGCAGGTCCTTCTCCATCTCTTCGCTCGGCAACCGCGCGGCGCGACCGCCCCTCTGCCGCGCTTGATCCGCTTTGTCCGGCTCTTGCCTCTCCAGCCGCCCGTCAAGCGCAAACAGGTCGTCATACTCGCCCCGCGATTTCACCCGCCGGGATTCCTCCCGGTCGACGGAAGGCTGCTTGTCACGTCCGCGCCTGCGGTACGGTTCAATGTGTTCATGCAGCGCGAGCGCCGAGTCGAGAAACTCCTCCACTGCCGTCAGGCCGTATTCACGTTCGTACGCATGGAAGCGTTCGGCACTCGCCGCCATGCTGTCGACCATCGTCCGCGATGTGCCGCGAAAACGCGAATTGTGCTTGAAAAAGTCGCAGTGCGCCAGCACGTGCGCGCTCACCAGCTTATTTTGCACAAGCGAATTGCTGTCGAGCAAAAACGCGTAGCATGGATCGGAGTTGATCACGAGTTCGTAAATGCGGCTGAGTCCCAGATCGTAATCCATTTTCAGGCGATGGAATGATTTTCCAAATGACCAGTGCGAGAAGTGTGTCGGCATTCCCTGATACGCGCCGAATGTGTACAGGATGTCGGACGGGACAATTTCAAACCGCATGTCGAAATGATCCAGGCCAAACCGCCGGGCAATTTCCATCATCTGCTCGATCGCGCGTTCCAGTTCGTCGCATTCTGCGTCGGTCACTCCGCTCCCCTCCCCACAAAAGACCGATGATCCGGCCTGCCCAGGGGACATGATAAAGTCCTCTGGGGGACATGCGATAAACCAAATTTCGGCAGGCGATCGAATTCCGCGCCAATTTCACGTGGCGGTCGAATGGACCGCGGACGCCCCGGCCGTAAAGAAACTGCGCAACGCTTTGTAGACCTCTGCCTTGTCGCGGATGACCGCGCTGCGAAAACGCGGATTGACAATATTACGGTAGGCGGTCATGAGTGAACTGGAGCGCTGGTATTGATTGACTTCGCCATAGCCGAAAACATTGCATATCTCTAACAGATTCCCGACCAGTTGGACGCAGCGCTCATTGTCCGACGACAGATTGTCGCCATCGGAAAAGTGAATCGGATAGATGTTGTACCGGTCAGGCGGGTAGGTCTGGTGAATGCGCGCCAGCGCCAGGCTGTAGGCGGAGGAACAGACTGTTCCGCCGCTTTCGCCCTTGGTGAAAAATTCATTCTCCGACACAACGCGCGCTTCCGTGTGATGCGCGATGAATTCAATGTGGACGTATCGGTAGCGCGTGCGCAGAAAACGCACCGTCCAGAAGAAAAATGTGCGCGCGATGTATTTCTCAAACGTCCCCATCGATCCGCGGAGGACATGGGGAACAAAGAGAAAATGTGTACTCCACGTGCAGATGGCTGCCATGCACGGTGATTCGTCTGACGAATCGGCGAAGGATGTCGCCAAACGGAAATGGCCGTTCCATGGCGGAGAGCTCCAACGCCGCGTTGAACGCCCGCCGCACTTCGTCCTCCGGCCGCTCCCGCCGCAGGCCCGCCAGCCGCTCCGTCAGGCGGGCGACCTCTGCTGCGGCCCGTTCGCGCCTGGCGCGCCAGGCTTCCAACAAATCGCCCATCCCATCCTTCGCTTCCGGATACTCCTCCACTTCCGGCATTTCCTTTAATCCTTCCAGCCTGCGCTCGGCTGCCCGCAACTGTTTTTGTACATGTTCCGCCCCGTCTGCCGGCGGAGCGACCAGGACGGCCAGCCCGGCCGGCTGCAGAGCTGCGCGCAGCCGCTGCTCCACCTTGCAGGCGATGTACTCCTCCAGCACGCCCGCCGGCAGGCTCTTTTGCGGGCACGCCGCCCTTCCCTCCCGGTGGACCGTGCGGCACACATAGTAGCGATACCCGCGATCGCGCACCGTTCTCCCCTGACAGACCATCGTCTGCCCACAGCCGCCGCATACAAGCAGGCCAGTCAATGCGTGACGCAGACGCGGCGCCCCCGTCGCCGGAGCGCGCCTTTGCAAACGCCGCACCGCCTCCGCGCGCCACTCGCGCGCGATGATCGCCTCATGCGCGTCCTGCACAACCACCCAGTCCTCCGGCTCGTTCGCTTCGCGCACCTCCTTCTTTCTGCCCGCCTCCTCGCTGTCATAGTCGCGCACGGTGCGGTCGCGCCGGCGATTGTACACCAGCGTGCCGCCGTACGCGTCATTGCGCAAAATGCGCGCAACCGCGCTGCGATACCACGGTCCGCCCACTTTCGTGCGCAATCCGGCGCTGTTCAGCCGACGCGCAATCTCGCCGCAGCTCAGTCCATCCGCCACATACATGCGATAAATCTGCTCGATCAGCGGCCGACGCGCCGTGTCCACCACGAGACGGCCGCCTGGGGCGACGGTGTAACCGTCGGGCGGCGTGCCGCCCACAAAGCGCCCCGTTTTCGCTTTTTCCTTATTGCCGAGACGGACGCGCACGCCGATTTTCTCCGCCTCGTATTCGGCAATTGCCGCATGCATCGTAAACATGAAATTCGAATGTTCCTTGGCCGAATCATAATTCTCTTCGTAAGAGACCACGCGCAATCCGCGCGCCTTCAGGCGGTCGAGGACATCCAGCGCCTCCTGGGTGTTGCGGGCAAAACGGGAAATGCCTTTGAACAGTACGATCTCGAAGCATCCCCGCTCGGCGTCCGCCAGCAGCCGGCGCATGGCCGGCCGGCTCCAGATGGAGTAACGGGTCGCCGAAACCCCCGTATCCTCGTAGACGAACCGGGGATGAATGCGCCAGTCTTCGCCGCGCACACGCGCGAACTCCGTCAAAAGCGACACCTGATGATCCACCGATTCTGCCTGGCGATCGGTCGAGACTCTGGCGTAAATAGCGCAGTACGGCACAGTCCTCCTCCTCTGCCGCAAATGGCGACGGCGCCCCGGTCAAGGCTGGGGCGCCGTCCGTCCAATCATCCTTCATCTTTCCCGGCGCGCAAACGCCACTCGCGGCCTTGCAGCAGGCGTTCCGTGAGAATGAAGTGCCGCGCGGCGATCACCTCCGCGGGTTCGTCACCAAACGCCTCCGTTACTGCGTGGCGCTGTTCGAACGCGGCAATCCGCTCAATCTTTCCGGCTGCAAGCGGCATGACGGCAAACGCTTCCTCCCTCATGCCGAATCCTATGGCGCGACAGGGTTGGCCTATGCCTGCACTGCGGCAATCGGTTTCCTGGCGGTCGGTTGCGGCCTCAGCGGCCGGCCAATCCGTCCACCAGCACCTGCGCTACCTCCGGGCGTGTGAACTTGGAGGATGGTTTCTCACCGCCGCGCAGGATCGCGCGCACCCTGGTGCCGGACAGGATGTGCCTATGTTCGGGGTCATGCGGGCACGTCTTGTCCGACGCCATGCCATCGCAAAGGTTGCAATAGAAACTGTTCTCGAAAAACAGCGGCTGGATTCCCAATTCTTCCGCCGTAAACTCGCTGAAGATCTTCTGCGCATCGTATGTCCCGTAGTAGCTTCCGACACCAGCGTGATCACGGCCCACGACAAAATGCGTGCAGCCGTAGTTTCGCCGCACGAGTGCATGAAAGATCGCCTCGCGCGGGCCGGCGTACCGCATGGCGGCCGGATAGAGCGAAAAATAGACGCGATCGTGCGGATAGTAGTGTTCGAGCAACACCTGATAACTGCGGATCCGCACGTCGGCGGGGATGTCGTCCGCTTTCGTGGCCCCAACCAGCGGATGCAGCAACAGGCCGTCCACGATTTCCAGCGCGCATTTCTGGATGTACTCGTGCGCGCGGTGCACCGGATTCCGGGTCTGGAACCCCACGACCGTCCGCCAGCCGCGCTGCTTGAACAGCGCGCGCGTCTCCTGCGGATCCTTGTACAATTCGGCGAATTCCACCGGCGGCCGGCGGTTGAGCAGTTGGACCTCCCCTCCAATGCGATACGGGGCGCTGTCATACAACAACTGCACGCCCGGATGCGCCACGTCCCCCGTGCGGTAGACCGCCAGCGCCTCGCGCTTTATGTCGGGCCTGTACACGTCCGCCACATCCATCACACCATAGATGACGCCATCTTCCCCACACAGTGCGATCCGCTCCCCGGCTTTGCGCGGCGCCGCCTCATCCTCCGTCACAGGCAGTGTCACGGGAATCGACCATGCACTCCCGTCCGGAAGGCGCATCCTGTCGACGATTCCCTCCCACTCCCGCTGCGTCGCAAATCCCGTCAGGGGTGAAAACGCTCCCACGCCAATCAATTCCAGATCGGACAGCGACCTCTCAGAGAGTGTGACGGACGGCAGGGTCGCCCCCTGCGCCAAAAGTTCATCCCGCTCGCTCCCGACCGGCCGGCGGTTGACTAATTCACGTCCGGTTTCCCGGTATTGACTGGACAACTGTGCGACCTCCTTCAGGGGCCATATGATAAACCAAAT
>JAKACR010000255.1 GCA_021821225.1 Bacillota bacterium
CTGGCTGCGCATGTATCCTTATATGGTGCATGTGACACTCTCCCATGAACAGAAAATCCTGGCTCTTTTCAATCGCCTCGGACTGTCGCAGGATGTCAATCCCCATAAAACGTATCGCCGCATCTACCCTAACGGAAGCTTTGCGTCCGAGGTGCTCGGCTTCACGGGACACGGCGGATCAGGCGCGGCGGGGCTGGAGCTGTACTACAACCGCTACTTGAGCGGAACGCCTGGATACAGGCGGTTCACCCGGGATGTCGTCGGTGCGCCCATCCCCTTTCGTCCCACCACGGTTCACCCTGCTCAAAACGGCGACAACCTTTATCTGACGATCAATCCGGCGATCCAGATGGCCGCCGAACACGCGCTCGCTGTGATCCGTCAGCGCTTCACGCCCGTGCGCGCCGCAGTCATCGTATCCAATCCCCAGACAGGTGCCATCCTCGCCATGTCGACCCTACCCGACTACAATCCAAACAACTACTGGAACTATCCGCCGTCCGTCCTGTACACGAACTGGGCGATATCCGACCCGTTTGAGCCCGGTTCAACCTTCAAGCCGTACACGCTGACAGGAGCCTTGGCCACGCACGCCATCCGCCTGTCGCAGAAATACATGTCGGGCGTGGTGAACGTGAACGGCGTCCCCATCCACGACTGGAACTACTATGGATGGGGACCGCTCACGTTCGCGCAAGCGATGATCTACTCGAGCAACGTCGGATTCGTGCACATCGGCCAGGCGGAAGGCGCCAAGACTTTTTACCATTACATCCAACAGTACGGATTCACCAGGCCGACGGGCATCGACCTTCCGGGCGAAGGAAACTCCATCATCTTTCCGAAGAAAAATCTGAACCCCGTCGATTTCGCCACCATGACGTTCGGTCAGGGCCTCGCGGTCACTCCGATCCAGCAGGTTGCCGCAATGGACGCCATCGCCAACGGTGGGAAACTGCTCACGCCCTATCTCGTGCAAAAAATCGTCACCCCGTCAGGCCATGTCGTCCTTAACCAGGCGCCCCGCGTCGTGCGCCGAGTGGCATCACCTTCCATCATGCGTAGCATCACGCAACTCCTGGTTCAAACGGTGAACCAGGATCCGCAGGGCGCGGTCGGCACCATTCCCGGATACCAGGTGGCGGGAAAAACGGGCACCGCCGAGATCCCGAAACCGGGAGGCGGGTACTATTCGAACCTGTACAACCTGTCGTTTATCGGCTTCGCTCCGGCCAGCCACCCCGCGGTAGTGGTCTTTGTCACCGTCAGCCAGCCGCACCACACGGCGCAATGGGGCGACTGGGTGGCAACGCCGGCGGCCCGCTATGTACTGCAGCGTTCACTGGTCGCCCTGCACATCCCGCCGCAGATAAATGCGACGCGCGCCATCGCGCCCGGCGCTCCGCGCACCTCCTACGTCACGGAGCCTGCGCTCATAGGGCTGACTCCTTCCCAGGCGGCGCGGCGACTGGCGCCACTGGGACTGCTCCTCCGGCAGGCGGGCGCCACCGGACCCATCGCTCATCAGTGGCCGGCGGCCCACACGCGGTTGGCCAGAGGCTCTCTTGTCGCCGCCGTGACGGGAAAAGCGAACTCCGCGACACAGACAGCCATCGTCCCCGACTTGCAGGGCTTGCTCTCCACGCAGGTGTGGCACATCTGTTCCTGGCTCGGCATCTCCCTGCAGATGCGCGGCGCAGGCTACGCCATCGCGCAGAGTGTGCCCGCCGGCCACGCGGT
The DNA here is from genome assembly GCA_021821225.1 of Bacillota bacterium. The sequence continues at coordinate 1,741 of JAKACR010000255.1, forward strand.
GGCCCTCGGTTCCACGCTGGACGTGACGTTTGGCGTCCAGGGCGGGCGCCCCTGATCTTTCTGGGGGCACGTGATAAACCAAGTTCCGGCAGGTGCATTGCGGTGCATACCGCGCAAAAAGCGGTTGCCAGTGACATTGGGCTATTATATAGTATAGCTACATAATATTTTTGGAGGAGAAGTGCCTGCGATGGGTGAAACGCCGCGTCATCACCCGGATTCTATCCAAATCACATCAGAAAGGCAGCGCATCGAACATTTTTTTGCCCGCCTACAGATGATCAACCGCCACCTGCGCGCCGGCGCCCACTGGCACGCCGGGCGGGAAATCACGCGCGTCCAGTGGCTGATCCTGCGCCATGTCCGGCGTCATGCGGGCTGCACCGTGGGACAGTTGGCCGAGCGAATCGACGTGCGGTCGAGCACCATGTCGCAGATGCTCGACCGGTTGGAACGCGAACAACTGATCGTGCGCCGGGCGGACGAGGGTGATTCACGCGTGCGCAACGTCCACCTCACGCCTGCGGGCGAGCAATGTATCAATGCGGTGGAAGCCGAGTGGCTCGACCGGTTGCATCGGCCATTTTCCACATTGACCCCCGCGGAGCAGCAAACGCTGACCGCTTTGCTTGACAGACTGGCCGCAGGCATCGAGACTGCGGAGCGCCACGGCGCGGCGAATGAAGAAATGCCGGCCATCCCGCCGGAGAAAGCGGGCGAAGGATCGCATGAATGACGCACCTCTGTACACGGTCCGCGGTTTCCTGTCACTCCATCCCGCGACGCGGCGCCTGATTCTGACACGCCTGCTGCGCAGCATCGCCCAGGGAGCGCTGGCCGTCGACTTCACGCTCTATCTGCGGGCTAAGGCTTGGAGCGCTCCCGAGATCGGACTCCTGCTGATGGCGGGCGGCCTCACGGGAGCCGCGCTGAGTCTTGGCATCGGCGTCACAAGCGACCGGATGGGGCGCAAGGGTTTTCTGCTCATCTATGAAGCGGGACTTGTCGTCGGAACCGCATTGCTGCTGCTATTCCCCTTCGCCTGGACCATCGTGCTGACCGCCGCGCTGTTCGGATTCGGACGCGGCGCAAACGGCGCATCCGGTCCCTTCGCTCCCGCCGAGCAGGCGTGGCTTGCGCAGCACGTCCCAGGCGCCAGGCGCGGCGCCGTGTTCAGCTTCAACGCCGCACTCCAGTTCTGGGGAATGGGCATCGGATCAGGGCTGGCCGCCGTCCTGCCGCGCCTGTTGCCCGGCGTGACGGGAGCCGCGGCCTACGTCCCGCTTTTTATACTCAATCTGCTTGTCGCAGTGATCAACTTTTTTCAGATTTTAAGCATCAAAGAACAGCGGGAAGCGCCGACGCCGGATCAAACGGCGCCAGAGGCCGAACGGGAACGGGGCATTTCCAGGCGCGAGAACCGCGCCCTCACGCTGCTCACGATTGTCAACATGACCAATTCACTCGGAGTGGGGCTGGTTGCGCCGCTGCTTCCCTACTGGTTCAACATCCGTTTCGGCGCCGGGCCGGAGGTGATCGGCCCCGTGTACGGCCTGACCTTTCTGCTGACCGGTCTGTCTTCGCTGTATGTGGGCAAGTTGACGGAAACCGTCGGCCTGACCCGGTCGATCGTGCTGCCGCGGCTGCTTGGCGTTCTTATGATGCTGGCCATGCCGTTCATGCCCACGTTTTCCCTCGCGGCCATCCTGTACGTCGCCCGTTCCGTCGTCAACCGCAGTTCCGTCGGCGCGCGCCAGGCATTCAGCGTGGGGCTGGTGCGCGACAGGCGCAGGGGTTTCGCCAGCAGCCTGAACGCCGTTTCGTGGAATGTGCCCGCCGCCCTGGGTCCCGCGATCGGCGGCTGGCTGATCGGACTGGGATCGTTGTACTGGCCATTTCTGCTGGCGTCAGGCTTGCAACTGGCGTACGTCATCCTCTTTGGCAGCCTGCTCGGCCGCTACGATACGACCGCTCAGGGGAGACAGGCGGCGCCGTGACAAAAAGAGCGCAGCCGATGACAGAAGTGAAGAACCGGGTGGAAAGAGCTATCACGGTCGGAACCTATTCCTACTTATTTACATTTATCAGATTTGTGCGATCAGGCCGGCGAGCCGTTGTTCTTCGGCGCATTCCATTTACTCTTGATTCGGAGGGAATTTATATCCGCCGTATTCGATTCACACGTGAAGAGATAGAGAAGGTTGCAATCTTCTACCAAAAAGAAGACGCGCCTCCTGTTCTCCTCATCCGGACAAGAGATAAGGTCCTTCGCTTCAGAATCAAGAAAAGTTCCATTCCCGTATTGACTGGTTGGTGCAATGAAGTCGGGGTCCCCTTTGGGGACATGTGATAAAACAAATTTTGGCAGGCGCACTACAGTACATATAGTGTTTGACTGAATCCTCAAACACTATATGCAGGATGAAGGCGCCTGCTGTGCGGACTTTTATCACATGTCCCCTTGGAGATTGCCGATAAGCTCACTTCCTGACCGGTGATAACAGCCAGTTGTTCCGACAGAAAGGGTGAACCCATATGGGAATGATGTGGGGCGGCGGCACGGGCTCCGGCAATCACGCCGGACTCGGCATCCACCGCTTGAACATGCAGGAACTGGCGCGCAAGGAACATTGGGATTGGCCTGTCGTGAAAAGAGCGCTGATGGCGTTTGCGCCGTACTGGATGAGGGCGATTGTAATCACCCTCATCCTGGTCGCCACCTCGATCGGGGCCGTCCTGCCCGCATGGCTGACCAGACAGATCATCGACGTCGGG
>JAKACR010000256.1 GCA_021821225.1 Bacillota bacterium
GAGCACGATCACTAGAAAAGCCCGGAATACCGGGCTTTTCTGAACGTCTCAGGAGGGATTCGAACCCCCGACCCACAGCTTAGAAGGCTGTTGCTCTATCCAACTGAGCTACTGAGACAGAAGCGCTTCGTCAGTCATTATAGCCCTTTTGCCCTGTACTGACAATCGACAGAGAGCGGCGGAGCCGACACGCAAGAACACGGGAACACGCGGAAGCACAAGAGATACGCAAGGACATGGGACACGCGGGGACACAGCCGAGGCTCCCCGATTGTAAAAACATCAGTCCGCAGCGTCCATGAAACGTTCAAAGGAGGGACCCGCAGAGATCAAGCGTTTTGCGAGCGCCTGCGTTGCCCGCGCCCGGTGGCTCACGCGATTCTTTTCCTCCGGCGCGAGCTCCGCAAACGTGCGCGCCAAGGGAGGATAGTAGAAAATCGAATCATATCCAAATCCACCCGTCCCTCGCTCCAACAAAAGGATCTCGCCGCGCACTCTTCCCTCTACAGCGTGCGCGCGGCCATCCGAAGTGACCAGCGCCAGCGCGGCCACAAATTCCGCACCCCGCATCGCCTGCGAAACTCCCGCCAGACGCTCCAGAAGGAGAGCGCGGTTGTCGGCGTCCGTCGCATCCGGACCGGCAAAACGAGCCGAAAAACCCCCTGGGGCTCCATTTAGCGCGTCAACGCAGAGTCCGGAATCGTCCGCCAACGCGGGCAGGCCCGTCCGATCATTGATGAACCGCGCCTTTTGCAGCGCATTTTCAGCAAATGTCGCCCCTGTCTCTTCAGGCATGGCGAATCCCTGCGGCAATCGCTCGACACGCACCGCGAACGGACTGAACAGGGCAGAAAACTCCTTTAACTTGCCTTCATTGGACGAAGCGATCACCAGTCGATCAAACACGACCATCCCCGTCCCGCAGCGCGATACGCTCCATTTCCGGACCGGGCACGCTGCCGTCGGTGCTGTTTCCGCCGACCTGTGTCCACCTGTCCAACACATGTGCCCCCAGGTCCTCCGCCAATGTGCCCAGCACCTCGCGTTGCGTCTCCATGCACTGCCTCGCTCCGGACTCCGCCAATGCAAGCAGGCGGAGAAGCTCATCGCGCGAAAACGTGGACTCCTCGCCCGCCCCCTGCAATTCCACCAATTGACCCGCGCCCGTCATGACGACATTCATGTCGACAGCGGCGACAGAGTCCTCTTTATAACACAGGTCCAGCATTTGTTCGCCTTTCACGACCCCAACACTGACCGCCGCCAGATAATCCTTCAAGGGCGGCTTTGCCAGCACACCCTTGGCGCGCAGGCCGGCCAGCGCATCGGCCAAGGCCACGAACGATCCAGTGATGGCGGCGGTCCGCGTACCGCCATCCGCCTGCGTGACATCGCAGTCAATCCACACCGTGCGCTCGCCGATCACCTTCAGATCGATCACAGAACGCAACGCGCGCCCGATCAGACGCTGAATCTCCATCGTGCGGCCGGACTGCCTGCCTTTTGTCACCTCGCGCGGACTGCGCTGGTCGGTGGCCCGAGGAAGCATGGCGTACTCCGCCGTCACCCACCCTTTGCCCGTTCCACGCAGGAAAGACGGCACCTTATCCTCAAGACTGGCGGTGCACACGACCCGCGTGTCGCCCAGTTCAATCAACGCAGACCCTTCTGCATGCTTCATGTATCCGCGGATGATCGCAAGTGGCCGCAGATCCTCTGATGCCCTGCCGTCTGCGCGCAAATCGACTCCCCCTCAAAAATAGATCATTCTATATGCCAGACAGCTCTTCTTCGTCCGTCTCGTCTTCATCGCTTGAAAACACATCCAGATACTCCGCACGGATGGGAAGACCGAGCCACTGTGAACCAATGCTCTCAAACTGCGCCGGATCACCGCTGGTCAGAAAGCGGTGCGCGGGCGCGCGCAAGTCGATGCGCGTCATCCGGTTCTCCGTCAGCCACAGGCTCACATCGCGCGCCGTCTCTTCCGCCGAACTGATCAACCTGACGCCTTGCCCCATCACCTCGCCAATGACCGGCGCAAGCAACGGGTAATGAGTGCAGCCGAGAATCAACGTGTCGATATCCGCCCGGTCCAGCGGTTTGAGCACATCGCGCGCCAGCGAACGCGCGACCTCACTGTTCGCGGCCCCCCGCTCCACAATCTCGACAAAACCCGGACACGCGACGCTCCAGGTCCGGATGCCCCTGTGCGCCGCACGCAGTGCGCGCGGATAGCTGTTCGAGCGAATAGTCGCAGACGTCCCGATCACGCCGATACGCTTGGATCCGGTGGCGGCGATGGCCGCGCGCGCGCCGGGACTGATCACTCCGATCACGGGCACCGGATAGCGCCTGCGCGCCATGTCAAGACAGACGGCGGTCGCGGTGTTGCACGCGATGACAAGCATTTTCACGCCGGAAGCCGCTAGAAAATCCAGCGCGCGAAACGTAAAGCGGGCAATCTCGGCGGGGGTCCTGTCACCGTAGGGACAGCGCGCCGAATCCCCATAAAACAACACTTCCTCCGTCGGCAACTGGCGCCATAACTCGCCCACCACAGTCAGACCGCCGACACCGGAATCCATCACACCAATGGGCGCATTGCGCACCACTCATCACCTCATCCGGGGAATCCTCCGCAAATCGTCAATAGGCGCAAAACATCCACCCCGGATGACGTCCGCTTTCGCTCATGCGCGAAGCAGGTGGTCCTCCAACAGTCGCAGTGCACCGATGATCCCTTCACGTTCTGCTTCTTCCAATAGGAGCGCCTGCGCCAGAAAGCGCCTGCGCGCCTCCAGAACCTGCGCCAATACCGCGCGCCCCTCCGTCAGCACGCGCACCCGCACGATGCGTTTGTCCGCGCAGTCGCGCTCGCGCTGCACGTAGTGACGCTGCTCCATGCGGTCCACCAGATCCGTCGTCGTGCTGTAGGCCAAACCGAGCCTGGCCGCCAGATCACCGATGGCCACCGGACCCGCCCAATCCATGTGCAAAAGCGCGTCAAACTCGACCAGCGACACGCCCGCATCGTCAAGCGCGGCCCGTCCGCGCTTGCGGACCATCCCTGTCACCCTGCGCAACAGTCCGTCCAACTCCGCGGCGAACGCCTCACTCTCCGCTTCCGACATGGCGGCAGACCTCCGGCTTGTGATTACGTTCATTGTACCGGGAGAGCACACGGCCGTCAATTTCCCCAGCGCCGGCCGACCCGCTCCATGAGGCCCGGTCACATACCCTCGACCGCACACCAGAATGTACGCCGAAGCGGACCGTTTTGCCCCAGTATTCACAAATGTCACAGTTGCGGTATACTAAAGAACGAGTCCATCCTGAATCCTCGTCCGGAGGCGAGGTGAATCCGGACCGTCACCGCTACAGAATGAAGGTGTGAACCGTTTGTCCAACAGCATGCCGGGACGTTTGTTGATTTCCTGTCCGGACCGGCCGGGAATTGTGTCGCGGGTGTCCAGCCTGCTGTTTTCACTTGGAGCAAATATCGAAGAGTCCGCGCAGTATACCACCGATCCGCGAGGCGGCATGTTCTTCATGCGGATCGCCTTCTCGCTGCCCGGCGCACAGGATGTTCAAGCGGCGGACGCCATGGTGCGCGATCGCTTCGCACCGACCGCGGAGGCGTTCTCGATGAACTGGCTGTTGTCGATACCGGCGCGGCGCAAACGCATGGCGGTGTTCGTCTCGCGTGAAGACCACTGTCTGCTCGAACTGCTCTGGCAACAGCGCACAGGGATGCTGCAGGCCGATATTTCGCACGTCATCAGCAACCACCCGGACCATGAGGAAATCGTCAGAAACATGGGTTTCCCGTACACCTATATCCCTGTGTCCCGCGCGGACAAAGGGATGGCTGAGGCAGCACAGTTGGCGCTGATCGCCGCAAGCGCGGATTTCATTGCGCTGGCACGCTACATGCAGATCCTCTCGCCGCAGTTCATCGCATCGTTTCCCGGGCGCATCATCAACATCCACCACTCCTTTCTCCCCGCTTTCGTGGGGGCGCGCCCATATGAACGGGCTTACGAGCGCGGCGTGAAGATCATCGGGGCAACCGCCCATTACGTGACAGAGGAACTCGATGCGGGCCCCATCATCGAACAGGACGTCATGCGCATCCACCACGGCTATTCCGTGGCGGAGATGAAAAACGCGGGACGCCAGATCGAACGGACGGTCCTCGCGCGGGCGGTCAGATGGCACATCGACGACCGGATTCTGGTGCATGAAAACAGGACCATCGTCTTTACCTGATGGCGCGCGACACAAAGCGGAGAGGAGTGGATGACGATAGACACGATGGAGAAGCTGTCCTGCCTGAAAGACGATCTCCGTGCGATGGGCCGGGTCGTCGTCGCCTTTTCGGGCGGCGTCGACAGCACGTTTTTGCTGCGCATCGCCGTGGATGTCCTCGGCCGGGACCACGTCCTGGCCGTCACCGCCGATTCGGAAACCTACCCTTCGCGCGAGCGATCCGA
>JAKACR010000257.1 GCA_021821225.1 Bacillota bacterium
GTCTTCTCGCTAATATAGGCAGTGGAATTAGCACTCGAACGATTTGAGTGCTAACAAGGGCTCCAGGATGAAGTGAAATGATTGAGGGAGGTATTTTTGCATGATCAAACCACTCGGTGATCGCGTTTTGCTGCGCGCGCTGGAGAGAGAAGAAAAAACTGCAAGCGGGATTGTGCTGCCCGACACGGCCAAGGAGAAGCCGCAGGAAGCGGAGGTTATCGCGGTTGGTCCCGGCCGTTACGAGGAAGGAAAACTCGTTGCGCTGGATGTGAAAGCGGGCGACCGCGTGATCTTCTCGAAATACGCGGGGACCGAAGTGAAGTATGACAATGTGGAGTATTTGATCGTGCGCGAGACGGACATTCTGGCGGTTGTCGAGCGCTAGACACAGCGAGGTTTCCGGATCGGTCCCAAGGGATGTTTGACGAACCGGGCGGATTTTACCCCATGATGGCAGCGCGCGTGGAATACAGGCAAGAGCGATGGAGGGACAAGAAATGGCGAAGGATATCAGGTTCCGCGAGGAAGCCCGCCGTGCAATGCTGCGCGGTGTGGATGCCTTGGCGGACGCGGTGAAGGTGACGCTCGGGCCGAAGGGCCGCAATGTCGTGCTGGAGAAGAAGTTCGGGTCTCCCACCATAACAAACGACGGCGTCACGATCGCGAAGGAAATTGAACTCGAAGATGCGTTCGAGAATATCGGGGCGCAACTCGTGAAAGAGGTCGCGACCAAAACCAACGATGTGGCGGGGGACGGCACCACGACGGCAACCGTGCTCGCACAGGCGATGATTCGCGAAGGTCTGAAAAACGTTGCGTCCGGGGCGAACCCGATGGTACTGCGCAAAGGCATTGAGCGCGCGGTGATCGCGGCGGTGGATGAACTCAAGAAAATCTCGAAACCTGTCGAGGGTCGTGCGAGCATCGCGCAGGCGGCCTCTGTTTCGGCAAGCGATCCGGAGATCGGTGAATTGATCGCAGACGCCATGGAGAAGGTTGGGAAGGACGGCGTTATCACGGTGGAGGAATCGAAAGGCTTCACCACCGAACTGGAAGTTGTCGAGGGCATGCAGTTTGACCGCGGGTATATCTCGCCGTACATGGTGACGGATTCCGATAAAATGGAAGCGGTTCTGGAAGACCCCTACATTCTCATCACGGACAAAAAGATCAGCAACATCCAGGAGATTCTCCCTGTGCTGGAGCGCGTGGTGCAATCCGGCCGTGCGCTGCTGCTCGTTGCGGAGGATCTTGAAGGCGAGGCGCTGGCGACGCTCGTGGTGAATAAGCTGCGTGGCACGTTCAATGCGGTTGCCGTGAAGGCGCCGGGCTTTGGCGACCGGCGCAAGGCGATGCTGCAGGATATCGCTATCTTGACCGGCGGCCAGGTGATCAGCGAGGAGATCGGTCTTGAACTAAAGAGCACCACGATCGGACAGTTGGGCAACGCGCGCCAGGTGAGGGTGTCCAAGGAGAACACGATCATCATCGACGGCGCGGGCGATCGCAAGGAGATCGACGCGCGGGTCGGCCAGATTCGCGTGCAACTTGAAGAGACGACATCCGATTTTGACCGCGAGAAGCTCCAGGAACGGCTCGCCAAGCTGGCGGGCGGTGTGGCCGTGATCAAGGTCGGCGCGGCGACGGAGACCGAACTCAAGGACAAGAAGCTGCGCATTGAAGACGCGCTGAACACGACGCGCGCCGCCGTGGAAGAAGGGCTTGTCGCGGGCGGCGGCACGGCGCTGGTCAATGCGATCAGGGCGTTTGACGGCATCGAGGCGACAGGCGATGAGCTGACCGGCGTCAATCTCGTGCGTCGCGCGCTGGAGGCGCCCGTGCGGCAGATCGCGGACAATGCAGGGGTTGAGGGCGCCATTATCGTGGAGCGCCTGAAAAACGAGGCGATAGGCGTCGGCTACAATGCTGCGGCAGGCGAGTGGGTCGACATGTTTCAGGCGGGCATCGTGGACGCGGCGAAGGTGACGCGCTCCGCGCTGCAGAACTCGGCGTCCATCGCGGCGATGTTCCTGACGACGGAAGCGGTTGTCGCCGACAAGCCGGAAAAAGAGAAGGCCGCGCCCGGCGGTGGCATGGGCGGCGGCATGGGCGGTATGGGAGGCATGGACATGATGTGATGTCCTTGCCGGGCAAAGGCGGGAGACCCCCTGTGATAACAGGGGGTCTCCCGCTGGAGCGCTGTGTTCATTGCTTGTCTGTCGCTTTATTTTTGTACAACACGGTCAGCAGCCAGGCGTGGCGCTGGATATTTGGCCTGTCCGGAGTCCTTGGGCATGAGCATCGGCTCTCTCCCGACCAGCCGACGATAGTCCACGTCTTCAACGATGCGGGCTATCGTACGGCGTACTACGGCAAGTGGCACCTTGACGGATTTCATGAAAGCGCCGGCCGCGCGGCCATGCACTTTATTCCTCCAGAACGCCGCGGCGGCTTTCAGAGGTGGCGGGGATATCGGGACCGATATCCAGTGGAATGCGGAGGCGATGTATGCTATAGTTTCATTGAATTCTGATCTATCAGATGCTTCGCAGGGACGCATTCTATTGCGGAAGGCGACTTTGCCGCGCCAAACAATTGCATATTGGGCAAACGTGTCGAAAGGCACGGACGCAAAGCCACGGGTCTTCGGACGCCTGTCCATGACCGCCGGGTTGCAAAAAGAAGTCTTCTACCTCGGTTTTTGCGTCTGCAAAAGCCGTCTTATTTTTGTATGGGGGAATTTCCTGTCCTAACTCATCGCCCAGAGGAGTGGTAGATTCTCATGAGATTCGTCCATGTCGCGCTGTCGTCCGCTCTCGCTGTCGGTTGTCTGTTGCTCACGACCGGTGCTGTCGCCGCATCGAGCGGTCCATTCGCTTCCGGCAGCGTTGTCACGCATGCGCCGAGGATCGGCCTCAAGCCGGGCGAGTCCGTCACGGGAAGCGGCTACGGCTGGGCGTCGAGCAACTGGTCGGGATACGCGCTGTCGGGTTCCGCCGGACAGTACAACAGCATCACGGGGCACTGGATTGTCCCGGAGGTCCAACCCAGTGCCGGACCCACCTTCTCGTCGAGTTGGCTCGGCATCGATGGCTTCAACAACACCAACCTGATCCAGACAGGAACCGAACAGGACTACTATAACGGCGCGGCTCATTATGACGCTTGGTGGGAGATTCTCCCCGCGGCCGAGACCGTGATCCCCGGCATGACGGTGATGCCGGGCGACCACATGAGCGCCGCCATCACAAATGACGGAAACGGCGACTGGACCATCACGATCAGTGATCTGACCCGGAATGAAACATTTACGACCACCCGGCCGTACTCAGGACCCGCCGAGTCCGCCGAATGGATTCAGGAAGCGCCGACGATCGGCGGCCACGTGGCGACGCTCGCGAACTACGGCCAGACCACATTCTCCGCTGGAACGGTGAATGGAACCAAGCCGGGTCTGGTCATGGCGGATGGCGGCGTGATGATCCAGCATCGTCGGCAGGTCTCGACACCGTCCGCCCCCGACAAGAACAAGGACGGCTTCAATATCGCCTACGGATCGACGACGCCGTCCGCACCGAAGGCGTAGTGCAAAGTCCGGGTTGGACGCCCCATCGCGGTGTGATGGGGCGTTGCGCACAACTTCCCATGCCCAAGGGTTCACGCGCGGCGTCCCTGCGGATTTGTGAGCGGCGCCGCGGGTTCCAGTTTGCTTGCACGGTGATACGCGGCGATGAGTGCGGTGGCCGCGAATGTTACAACTCCCGCCGTTGCATAGGGTAGATCTGGGTGAAACACAAAAAGGGCCGTGGCGAGGAGCGGCCCCACGATCCGCGCCAGGTTGTCAAGGGATGTCAGCAACCCGTTGGCGAGGCCCAGTCCCACCGTCGTCCGCTTGCTGATCAGAGACGACAGCGGCGCCCGCAGGACTGTGTTGCCGACGCTGAAGATGGTGATGAAGGCGGCTGCGGTCCAGAAATTGGCCGACGCAAGGACGAGAAACAGACCGATGCCCGAGATCACCAGTCCGGCGTATAACGCGGGCAATTCTTTCCCGTGTTTGACGTAGCGCGGAATGACGCCTCCCTGCACCAGGGCGGCCACCAGTCCCGAAATGACGAACATCCCTCCGATTTGCGCCGCACTGGCGCCGATCCTCTGCATCTCAAAGTACTGAAAGGTGCCCTCCAGCGACGTGACAGCGAACTGACCGACAAACCCGACAAGGTAGAGGTACTTGAGCGAACCGGAAAAGGCGATCCACTGTGACGTGATAAAGCGGGACTGGCCGGAACTTGGGCCGGTCGCCGGGTTCGGCTCACCCTGCTCCGCGCCGCGCGATTCCCGGAGAACAAGCGCACCCCAGAGGGCGTTGGCGAGCGCCAGCGCGGACGCGACAAAAAAGGGAACGCTCAGACCATAGCGGGACAAGAGCCCCCCGACACCGGGACCGATGATGAACCCCAAACCGATGGCGGCGCCG
>JAKACR010000016.1 GCA_021821225.1 Bacillota bacterium
GCCGTATGTGGTGAACAAGGTCCTGGTGCGCGGGCTGGATTACTATACGAAAACGGCGTTTGAATTCATGGAGGACAGCATCGGCGCGATGAGCACGATCCTTGGCGGCGGCCGTTATGACGGTCTGGTGCGCACGCTCGGGGGGCCGGATACGCCGGGCGTCGGCTTTGCCGGCGGCATGGAGCGCCTGATGCTCGCGCGGCGCGCCAACCAAGTCCCGGAAACGGGAGAGGACACCGTCGATGCGTACGTCGTCGGCTTTGGTGAAAGCGGGCGCATGACGGCGGTGCGGGTGGCAAGGGAGTTGCGCGACGCGGGCATCGCGACGGAGGTCGACTATACAAAACGCGGACTTAAGGCACAGATGAAGACGGCGGATCGCCTGCGGGCTCGCGTGGCGGTCTTGTGCGGCGACGACGAGGCGGCGGCGGGGACGGCCGCGGTGCGCGATCTGGTGGAGAAGCGGCAGTCGGGCGTCATGTTCCGGGATGTGGCCGGGCACGTGGCGCAGATTCTGGCGAACAGGCGGGAGAGAGGAGAGGAAAACGTTGGAGCGGACGCATGAGAGCGGAAAGTTGCGGTTGGAGCACGCGGGGCAAGACGTCGCGCTCGCCGGTTGGGTGGCGCGGCGGCGCGATCTGGGCGGCGTGGTGTTCATCGATCTGCGGGACCGGTCGGGGGTTGTGCAACTGGTGTTTCGCCCGGATATCAGCCAGGAGGCGCTTTATGGCGCCGACAGGCTGCGCAGTGAATACGTGATCGCCGTGAAAGGTGCCGTGGTCGCGCGTGACGCAGACTCCGTCAACCCGAAGGTGGAGACGGGCGAAATCGAGGTGCTGGTGCGCGAACTCACTGTATTGAATACAGCGAAAACGCCGCCTTTCGCGATGGAGGACAGTGGTCCGGTGGATGAGGCCGTGCGCCTGCGCTATCGTTATCTCGACCTGCGGCGGCCGCAGATGCAAAAGACGTTGCAACTGCGCCATCGCGTCATGAAAAGTGTGCGCGACTTTCTGGACGGACACGGATTCCTGGAAATAGAAACGCCGTATCTGACAAAGAGCACGCCGGAGGGCGCGCGGGACTATCTTGTGCCGTCCCGCCTGCGGCCGGGCGAGTTTTATGCGCTGCCACAGTCGCCGCAACTGTTCAAACAGTTGCTCATGGTGGCTGGCTATGAGCGCTATTTTCAACTGGTGCGCTGTTTTCGCGACGAGGACCTGCGCGCCGACAGGCAACCGGAATTTACCCAGCTCGACATGGAGGTATCGTTTGCCGACAAGGAGTACATTCTCAACCTGATGGAACAGATGGTGGCGGAACTGTTCGCGAACGTGCTTTGCGTCTCGTTGGAGAGGCCGTTTTTGCGGTTGACCTACCGCGAGGCGATGGAACGTTTCGGATCGGACAAACCCGATCTTCGTTTCGGATTGGAATTGCGCGATGTGTCGTCGGTCGTGGCCGGCAGTGAATTCAAAGTGTTCGGCGATGCGCTGGCGCGCAAAGGACGGGTCAAGGCCCTGGTCGTGCCGGGGTGCGGTTCCTACAGCCGCAAGGAGATCGAGGAACTGGGCAAGCTGGCCGCTCGCTACAGGGCGAAGGGGCTTGCGTGGATGGCGGTCGAGGAGGGCGGCGCCGTGCGCTCGCCGATCGCCAAGTTTTTCACTCCGGAGCAGTTGTCCGGCATTGTCGCGCAATCCATGGCGCGGCCGGGCGACCTGATCCTGTTTGTCGCAGACCATGCGCGCGTGGTGGCCGATGCGCTCGGGGCTTTGCGGACGCATTTGGGCAGGACGCTCGGCCTGGTCGAGGAAGGCGTGTACCGCTTTCTTTGGGTCACGGAATTCCCGCAGTTCGAGTACGACGAAGAGGCGAGCCGTTATGTCGCGATGCACCATCCGTTCACCATGCCGATGGAGGAGGATCTGCCCCTGCTCGAATCGCGGCCGGGCGATGTGCGCGCGCAGGCGTACGATCTTGTCCTAAACGGCTATGAGATCGGCGGCGGATCCACGCGCATCCACCAGCGCGCCACGCAGGAGCGCATGTTCGCTGCGCTTGGTTTCAGTGATCAGGAGGCGGCTGACAAGTTCGGCTTTTTTCTCGATGCGTTTGACTACGGGGCGCCGCCGCACGGAGGGATCGCGTTGGGGATGGACCGCTTGGTTATGTTGATGGCGGGTCAGGAGTCGCTGCGCGAGGTGATCGCATTTCCAAAGACGGCCAGCGCAACGGATCTGATGGTCGAGGCGCCGGCGGAAATTTCGCGGGAGCAGTGGGACACGCTGCGTCTGCAATTGATGCCGCCGAAAAAGCCGATGCCGTCCGCTGTTATGGAACGTGTCTGAAAAGGGTCGCCCCCTTTGCGACAACTTCTCGCGAGTCTGGAGATGGGATCATGCATGCCGCGCCGCATCACACACCGCTCGCCGAGCGCATGCGACCGCGTAGTCTCGCGGAGTTTGTGGGGCAATCGCATCTGCTTGGCGACGGTCGTCTGTTGCCGCGCGTGCTCGCTCGCAGGCAGGTGCTCTCCTGTGTCCTGTGGGGTCCGCCCGGCAGCGGCAAAACGACGCTGGCCCGCCTGATGGCCGACGAGGCGGGCGCGCGGATGGTCGAGTTATCGGCCGTTTCCTCGGGCGCGAGAGAGTTGCGCGAGGTGTTCGCTGCGGCGGATGAGGAACGCCGCCTGTACGGTCTGGCGACCGTGCTGTTCGTGGACGAGATTCACCGTTACACCAGGGCGCAACAGGATGTCCTGCTCCCTGCGGTCGAGCGCGGCACGGTTTTTCTGGTCGGGTGCACGACGCTGAATCCGCGGATCTGCCTGACGGACGCGCTGTTGAGCCGATTGCGGATCTTCGCTTTTCACCCGCTCGACGCCAAGGACATCAAATGGGCGCTCGACATGGCGCTCGCCGACAAGGAGCGGGGATTGGGAACGGAACGGCTGCGGATTCCGGAACCACTGTGCGCACAACTCGCACAGCGCGTCGGTGGTGATCTGCGCAAGGCGTTGAATGCGCTGGAGTGGGCCGCGTTGCACGCGGAGGCGGATGAGAACGGGTGGCGGACGGTGGACGCGTCTGACATAGAAGAAGCGCTTGGCGTCGCGGCGGGAGGGCTGGAAGAGTCAGAAATCTATGATATGCTGAGTGCATTCGGGAAATCGTTGCGCGGCAGTGACAGCGATGCGGCGTTGTACTGGTTCATGCGGATGGTGGACGCCGGGGCCGACCCGCGTATTCCGGTGCGCAGGCTGATCGTCCATGCCAGCGAGGATGTCGGCATGGCGAATCCGCAGGCGATGGTTCAGACGGTCGCCGCGCTGCACGCGCTTGAGGCGGTCGGGTTGCCGGAGGCGCGCATTCCGGTCGCGCAGGCGATCATCTATGTCTGCGAGTCGCCCAAATCCAACAGTGTGGTGGTCGCTCTGGCGCATGTCGAACAGGCCATCGCCCGTTATCCACACGCGATTGTTCCGGTCCATCTGCAGGACAAGACCTACGAGCGCGACTCTCCGAATCGCAAACCTTACAAGTACCCGCACGATTATCCGGGACATTACGTGACGCAGCAGTATCTTCCGGACGAACTCGCCGGGGAAGTATGGTACCGTCCCGCCAGTCAGGGATCGGAGGCGCGCATCACGCCGCGCAAGTTGCGAAATGACGCATCGCAATGAAAAGAATGCTAAATCGCTCACAATTGACTGGATTGCACTGTGATACTATTTGAACGTGCCGTGAAATGGTGGTGACAGACTGGTGAAAATTTCAACCAAAGGCAGGTACGGTCTTGTCCTGATGGTTGATCTGGGGATACACGGGCGCGAAGGACCAGTATCGCTAAAATCGGCTGCGGAACGCAAAGGCCTTTCGGATCACTACCTGGAACAATTGATTGCGCCGCTGCGCAACGCGGGCTTGGTCAAGAGCGTTCGCGGGGCGTATGGCGGATACCGCCTGGCGCGGCCCGCTGATCAGATCACGACAGGCGAGGTGCTGCGGGTGCTTGAAGGGCCGATTGCGGTGGTCGACGAAACCGGCGATGGTCTGGAATTGTTCTGGGACCGGCTGCGCGCGAGCATCGAGCAGGTTCTGGAACAGACAACCGTTGCGGATCTGATCGATATGTGGGGAAAACAGGATGCGAGCGCGCTGATGTTTTACATTTGAACGCACAGCATGACGGAGAGGGGAGCGGGATGGACGGCAGCATCTATCTGGACAATGCCGCGACCACGCGACTTCATCCGGCCGTGCGGGATGCGATGGAACCGTTTTTCGGCGATGTGTTCGGCAATCCTTCGAGTCTGCACCGCGCAGGTCGCGCGGCCAGGCGGGCGGTCGAACAGGCGCGCAGTGATGTGGCGGACGCGCTTGGCGCCGAACCCGACGAAATCGTCTTTACGGGCGGCGGCACGGAAGCGAACGTCCTCGCCCTGATGGGTATCTGGCGCAGGGCGGAGAAGCCGGGATTCGTGACGTCGGCGATAGAGCATCATGCAGTGTTGAATGCGGTGTCGTTGATAGAAGAATATGGATGCGATCCGAGATTGGCGGCGCCCGGGGAGGACGGCGTTCTAACCGTTGATCGGGTGTTGGCGCAGGTGGACGACCGGACCGGTCTGGCGAGCGTCATGTGGGTCAACAACGAGACCGGCGCGATTCAACCGATTGTCGAGTTGGCGCAGGAACTGAGCGAGCGGGGCATTTTGCTGCACACGGATGCGGTGCAGGCCATCGGTGAGTTGGCGATCGACCTGCGCAGGGTTCCGGTGGCCGCCTTGACGGTCAGCGCGCACAAGATCCACGGGCCAAAGGGAGTCGGTGTGTTGTTTTTGCGCCGTGGCACCCCTTTTTCACCGCTTGTGCAAGGCGGCGGACAGGAACGCAACCGCCGTGGCGGCACGGAGAATGTGGCGGCGATCGCAGGGTGCGCGAAGGCTGTCATTTTGGCCGCAAAACAGCGCGAGGAAAGGGTGAGCGCGCTGGGCGGCCTGCGCGTGCGGTTCTGTCAAGTGCTCAGCCGGGAGCTTGACGGTGTGCGGTTTCATGCGGAGACAAACGCGGTTTCCCATATCGTGAATGTCGCATTCGAGGGTGTGCTGGCCGAGACGCTGCTGATCGATCTCGATTTGCAGGGGATTGCCGCATCCAGCGGCTCGGCGTGCACATCCGGTTCCCGTCAGGTGTCGCACGTGCTTACGGCAATGGGGATTTCCGAAGCGGAGGCGCGGTCCTCCGTGCGATTCAGTTTTGCGGTGGACAACACGCTCTCGCAGGTTGAGGACGCGGCGCGCATCGTTGCGGACAGCGTAAAAAGATTGCGACGACTATAAAAGGCTTGAATTGGACAGGCTTTTGGAAGATGTTGAAATGCGAGGAGAGTGCAGAGATGGAACGGTGCCCGCATTGCAATTGCCGGGATATTGGGAAGATCGGCAATAACCAGTTCTACTGCTGGAATTGTTTTATGGAATTCGCGCTGGTCGGCGATGAGGTCAAGATCTACCATGTGGATGAAGACGGCAGCCTGGTCGCGTTTGCGCCGGAACCGCTTGAGGCGGAGCCGAGGTCGGCTGCGGCCGCATCGTAAAAACTGTGAATTCCGCCTGCGCAAGACGACAGGACGGTTCCCTTTTTAAACAGCCTCTTTTTCTGGCTTGGGAGCCGTTCTTTGCGTGTATGACGTTTGCGCCGTGTTATGATGCTGTGAGAGAAGGTGGCAAGGAGGGCGATGATGGAGACAAACGCACTGCGCATCGCAATCGCACTGATCATTTTTGCCGCATTCCTGTTCATCCAGCGCAAGCAAAAAAGAATTTCTGATTCGTACCTCGAACGGTTGAAGATGGGACCCAAAGCGCATATGGAGCACCTGGCGGATGAGGCGGAGTGGAGGGACGGGGAGAAGCGTGCGCCGGACGGCGACCGGAGTCCGGCAGGCGCAGTTGAGGATGGCGACGCGCGGGAAACGGACCCAGGGGAGCAGTGATAAAGTCCGCAGAGCAGGCGCGCCACCATCAGCAGGATGAAAATGTGCTGGGCCGCCAGTATCCCTTTGCTCGTCGCGAGTTTAGCGATAGCGGTGTCCGATCAGGAGCAAAGGGATACTGGCGGCTGGCATCTGACCCGCTTTTCAAGATATACCCGCGCGGCGAGGCATATACTGTTTCCGAGCGGCTTGTACGTCTGAAGTTGGAGGATGCGCCATGAAACTGCAGGATCGCGCGGACAGAACACTCTATTCCGCCGTCACCACCCTGCTGGTCCTCGGCTGCATCGAATTGCTCGGACAACTGCGCGGTTTCTTCCTTGATATCTGGCGCATCGTCTGGGCGGTCGCCGGACCGCTTGTCGTCGCCCTGATCGCGACGTATGTGCTGCGGCCCGTGGTGGATCTGCTGCACGCGCGCCGCGTTCCGCGCACGATGGCCATTTTACTGATCTATATCGTACTGGCCGCGCTGGGCGGCGTGGTCCTTGTGAATCTCATGCCGGTGTTCGGCGCGCAACTGGGCGCTCTGCTCAAACAACTGCCCGCCTTTGTGACGGTATTCAACAACATGCTGGATCATCTGTCCTTTGCCGCACGCGTTTTGCCAAACGGCGTCCGGCTCGGATTGGAACGCGCGCTTACCGCTGCAGAGACGGGTGTGGTCGCGTGGCTGTCCGGGGCGTTGCTCGGAATCCGCGATATTATCAGCGGCGCGGTCTCGGCTCTGGTCATTCCGTTTCTCACATTTTATCTGCTGAAGGATTATTCGCTGTTCACGCAGTTGGTGGTGCGGTTGTTCCCCGCCGCCCGGCGCGAAGCGGTGGCGCGCATTCTGTCCGGCGTGGATCATTCGCTCGGACTGTATGTGCGCGGCCAGTTGCTGGTCATGCTGCTGGTCGGAACGGCCACGCTGGCCGGGCTGCTCGTCGTGGGGATGCCTTATGCGCTGCTGTTGTCGGCCATTGTCGCGCTGACCAACGTGATCCCTTACGTGGGGCCGTTTCTCGGCGCCGCGCCCGCCCTGCTGATGGCGTTTGGCGTCTCCAACGTGATGCTGGTCAAGGTGTTGCTGGTCAATCTCGTCGTGCAGCAGTTGGAGGGCAATGTGATCTCCCCGTGGATCATGGGGCGCACGATGAACCTCCATCCTGTCGTCATCCTGCTTGCCATCATGTTTGCCGGAGAGACGGGCGGAGTGGTCGGACTGATCTTTGCGGTGCCGCTCCTGGCCGTGCTGAAGGTCGTCTGGGAGCAGGTGCGCGCGACGCGATCCGGCGCGTGAGCAAGTCCGGTTGCGCAAAACGGTGCTCGGGCTATTATTGTATCCCAGGGGGCAGTGCGCCTGCGCTGATTTGGATTATCACCGCTCCCCAGAGGGAGATGAATGTTGCCGATGTGGGAACGGGTATTTGCCGCCACGGAGCGCGGCAGGTTCGAAGTCCACAAACAGGCGACGGCGCGGCGTCTCGCCCATTTTTCCCAGGTTGACTTCCCGCGCTTCAACCTTGTTTCTCATCTGTCCCGCGTCGCCGTGCGCAGCCTGGTGCTGTGCGGGCGGCACGATGTCCAGGGTCCGCTCCGCTGTTCGCGCGAAATAAACGCCTGTCTGCCCGCCTCGCGACTGGTCGTGTTCCCGGACAGCAACCGGTATCCATTCCTCGAAGAACCGTCGGCGTTTGCGGCGCAGATCGCGGACTTCCTGCAGGACTGAGGTACACCTTTCGTCCGTCGCAAGATCAGCCCGCAGACGGATGCTGTGAATCTTCTCACTTGCTAGAATACCACTATCCAATCATATCCGTAGAAGGTAGTGGCGCCCTCATGTCCAACCCGCCTGCCGCCGTAACCGATATCCGCTTTAGGACGGCATTCTTCCGGCTGCTTCACCTCGGCAAACGGTATCTGCCGCTGTATGCGGTCCTGTGTCTGCTGGCGCTCCTGTCTGCCGGAGCCGGCGCGCTGATTGCTCAGGTTCTGCGGCTCATTGTCAATGCGGCTGTCGACGGTCGGGCCGCTTTATTGACCCAGTCGCTGATACTGGGCCTCGCCATTGTCGCGACCATTGCCGTCAGCCAGTTTCTGTCGAACTGGATCAGCGCCGTGGTGGACAATCGGTCGGTCCTCTGGCTGCAGGACACATTGCTGCGCAAAGTCATGCGCATGCCCATGAGACAGTTGCGCGAGTACCACAGCGCCGATTTGCTGAACCGCCTGCACGACTCCGCAAACGAAGCGCAATCCGCTCTCAACCAGCAGGGAATCAAGCTGTTTCGCAATGTGGCCACTGTGTTGATGACGCTCGCCTACCTGGTTTACATCAATCCGCTGCTCGCGCTTGGCGCCGTGCTGATCGCCGCTGTCGTTCCGCTTGTCATCGCGCCCTTTGGCAAGCGCATGTCGACGCTCTACATGCGCCGCCAGGAGGCGTACGCCGTAGAGCAGGCATTCGTGCAGGAGAGCATCCAAGGAGCGGAGGTCGTCAAGAGTCTGTCTCTGACGCCCGCCATCCACAGGCGGTACATGGCGCTGTCCGGCGCGGCGCTCGACTGGCAGCGCAAGGTGCTTTTCGGCGAGGCCGTTATGTGGCGGGCGCAGATGCTCGTCTACATCATCGGCCTTCTGTACGCCCTTGGATTCGGCGGTTATCTGGTCGCGCGCGGGGCGCTCGACATGGGAGCCGTCGCCGGGTTTCTCGTCGCCTTCGGCAACCTGATGCATCCGGTCGGAGAGATCTCCTCGCTCTGGCCGCAATTTCAAAACGCGATCGTGCAGTCACAGCGCGTGTTCGAACTGCTGGACCAGCCGGACGAACCGCGGGCTTCTGACGGCGCGGCCCGCATCGACATATCGCGTACTTCCGTGGCTGGAGCGGATCTTCAACTGCAGGATATTTCGTTTGGCTACCAGCCGGGCCAGTCGGTCTTGAACGGTCTCACGCTGCACATCCCGGCGGGCCAGACGACGGCGCTGGTCGGACCGAGCGGCGGCGGCAAGAGCACGGTCATCCAACTGTTGCTCCGGTTCTACGATCCGGACGCCGGTCGCCTGCTGTTTGGCGGGAACGACCTGCGCGCCGTAGACGCAGTGGACTGGCGGCGGCAGATCGGTTTTGTCCCCCAGGAGACGCTCGTCTTTGGCGGCACGGTCTACGACAATATCCTGTGCGGCCGTCCCGGCGCCACGTCAAGCGAGGTGTTCCATGCGGCTGAACTCGCGCGTGTCGACGATTTTTTGCAGCGCTTGCCCCAGGGCTACGAAACGCAGATCGGCGAGCGCGGCCTGTTTCTGTCCGGCGGTGAACGGCAGCGGGTGGCCCTGGCGCGCGCACTGTTGCGCGATCCGGCGATTCTGCTGCTCGACGAGCCGACCTCCGCCCTGGACAGCGAAAACGAGGCGTTGCTCCAGGCGACGCTCGATCGCGCGATGCGCGGGAGGACCACGGTGGTGGTCGCCCATCGGCTCTCCACCATCCGCCACGCACAGCAGATCGCGTACGTTCGCGCCGGCAGAGTGGTGGAGAGCGGCACGCACGAGGGTCTGCTCGCCAGAGGCGGCGAATACTGCGCGCTTGACGAGGCCAGTCGCGCAGGGAGCGGAGCGGAAGTGCGGACAGCGAAAGGCGAGCCTGCTGCAAAAGAGGGTGAGAGCGCATGATGGGAATGAAACTGGCCACGGCCGGTCCGAAACGCGCGACCTGGTGGTCCGCCCTGCGTATGCTCTGGCCCTATCAGCGGCAATATTGGCTGCCGTTTGTCGCCGGCGGGATGCTCATCGGGGCCAATATCGTGTTTGAGATCGGCGCGGGCGTCGTCCAGCAGTACTTTTTCGCGGATATGAAACCGGACCGTCTCGGCGCGCTGTTCGCCCTCATGCGCGATTGCGGCGGCGTCGGTCTCGGTTTGATCATTTTGGCCGCCCTGCAGTACTTCTGCCGCCATCTCGCCAGTTCTTATGCGACCCGTTCGCTCAATGCCGCCCTATTGCAAAAAGTGCATCGTTTCCCGTTCGCCTGGCTGCAGCGTTTTCATTCGGCGGACCTAGTTTCGCGCCTGACCAACGACACTGGTCTGGCGAACAATCTGCTGTCCTCATTGATTGACGACGTGTTGTATCAAATTTTTTTGGGCGCCGTCGCCCTGTGGTACTTGCTTGGCATCAACGCCGCCGCCGCACTCATCGCCATGCTGGTGGGCCCGGTGCTGTTCGCGCTGGGACGGTTTTTTGACGGGCGCATCCGCCGCATGTCAGAGCAAATTCAGGAGCAGGATGCGGCGATTCGCGCGTGCGTCCAGGA
Source organism: Bacillota bacterium (assembly GCA_021821225.1). The sequence continues at coordinate 10,298 of JAKACR010000016.1, forward strand.
ATCGCTGCAGGAGATGGCGGCCATCCGCGCCTTCGGTCTGGAGGCGCGCACGGTTGCGGACTACACGGTCGGCCGTGCCGGACAGAATCGCCTGAAGTTGCGCCGGGAGTGGATGCAGTCGGCCATGTGGCAATTGGTGTTTCTGGTGCAGGGCAGTGCGCAGATCCTCTCGGCCGTGCTGGTCGCAGAGCGCGCTTTGCACGGTAGCGTCTCGCCCGGCCAGGTGATGACCTTTGTCTTTCTCATGTCCAATGTGCAACAGCCCTTCATGCGGATGTCTCAGGTGTGGAACAACATCCAGAGGGCGCTTGGCGCAAGCGACCGCCTGCGCCGCTTGGACAGTGTGCCGCTTGAGAGAGACAGCGCGGCAGTCGCTCGTTCGCCCGGCGTTTGTTCCGGAGCAGAGGAGGTGCGGGCCGATGACGATATGGCCGCCGCTCATGTCGGCGCAAGAGCCGTCGTCGGGGCTGGGCAGACTGCCGATATTCATGCCGGCCAAACCGTCTCCGGAACGGGTTTTCCGGATGATGGATACGCCATCGAAATCCACGATGTGACATTCACGCCCGGACGGGACGCGGACATGGCTGACTGGATTGATCCGTCCGCGTTATCCGGAGCCGGCGCGCTGGAGAAACCTCTCTTTCGCAACCTGTGGCTGGCGGTGCGGCCGCAGGAGACCGTCGCGCTCGTCGGAGCCAGCGGCGCCGGAAAGACGACCGCCGCGCGTCTGCTGTGCGGCCTGTACCGGCCCGAGTCGGGCGATGTGCGGATCGGCGGGGTTTCCATCCTGGCCGAACCGGAGCGCGCCCGCCGGCTGCTTGCTATGGTGACGCAGAATCCCTATCTTTTCAGCGGAACCGTCCGGGAAAACATCGCCTTCGGGGTGGACGGCGCAACCGATGAAGCGGTTATGGAGGCAGCGCAGCGCGCGCAGGTCCACGAATTTGTGACGGGTCTTGAACAGGGTTACGAAACGGTTGTCGGCGAACAGGGGTACAAGCTCTCCGGCGGCCAACGGCAGCGGATCGCCATCGCCCGCGCCCTGTTGCGCGATGCTCCGGTGCTGATTCTCGACGAACCGACATCCGCCCTGGACAATGAGACCGAACGCGCGATCCAGCGCGCGCTGGAGGATATGGCGCACAAGAAGACGCTTGTCATCATCGCGCACCGACTCTCGACCATCCGGAACGCGGACCGCATCATCGTGCTCGAACGCGGCGGCATTGTCGAGGACGGGACGCACGGCGAGCTGTTGCAACGCGGCGGTCCTTACGCCCGCCTGATCGAACTTCAGGGCGGCTGAGGCGCGGGCCGACGGACTTTTATTCTTTCGCGTCCCCCGGTCCGCCGCGTCCATAGCTGTGTAGAGGAGCGGCGATCCGCTCCAGTGATTGGCCTTCCGCTTTGACGCCGATCCACAGTTCCGTCAGTCCGCCGATGACCATTAACAGCGCCCCGATCATGTACCCGTCAAAGACATCGGAGATGGATCCGCTCTGGATCAATGCTCCAAAGATCGGCGGAGCCGCAACTCCGCCGACCAGTGTGCCGATCGCGTAGATGAACGCGATGGCCATAGCCCTGGCTTCCACAGGGAATACTTCGCTGGCGGTCAGGTAGGCGGCGCTTGCGCCGGCTGACGCAAAGAAAAAGACGATGGACCAGGCTATTGTGATGGTGACCGCCGACAGCATATGGCCTTCAAACAGCAGTCCGGTAAAAACGAGCAACACGCCCGAAAGGATGTACGTGCTGGCGATCATGGGCCTGCGCCCCCAGCGGTCAAAGAGCGGGCCAAGCAACCAGGGGCCGAGCAGATTGCCCGCCGCAAACGGGAATATATAGTACCCGACATCCGCCGGGCGCACGCCGAAAAACGCCGTCAGGACCAGCGCCTCGGTAAAAAAAATCGCATTGTACAAAAACGCCTGCGTCACCATCAGGGAGAGAGACAGGACGGTGCGCTTCGGATAGGTGTGCAGCATCGTGCCGACGATCCTGCTGAATCCCACCACCTGTGAGGGATCGATCGTGATGGTCCAGTCGGGTCGGGCGAGAACGCCATGTTGCCTACCCACCTTCTCTTCGATGTCGCGCATGACCGTCTCCGCCTCGTCTGTCCGGTGATGCGTGATCAGCCAGCGCGGACTCTCCGGGACCAGGCGGCGCACCAACACCACCGCGACAGCCAGGATTGCGCCGAACAGGAAAGATACGCGCCAGCCCCAGGTTGGGCTGATCAAGTGCGGATTCAACAACAGGATGGATTCGGCGCTGCCCACGGCCGTGCCGATCCACCAACTGCTGTTGATCGCCAGATCGGCCCAGCCGCGGTGCGCCGCGGGGATGAGTTCATCAATGGCAGAATTGATCGCCGCGTATTCTCCGCCGATCCCGATGCCGGTCATGAAACGGAAGACCGCAAAGGAAGGGGCGTTCCACGCCAGACCGGACAGGACCGTGAAGACGGCGTACCAGAGCAGTGTGAACATGAAAAGCTTCTTGCGTCCGAGGCGGTCTGTCAAATAGCCCAGCACGAGCGCGCCGGCAACGGCCCCGGCCAGATAGAGTCCATCGGAAAACCCAATCTGCGCCGCGCTGAGGCTGAGTCCCGCGTGCGTCTCCAGCATCGGGCCGATGGCGCCGACAATCGTGACTTCAAGGCCGTCCAGGATCCAGGTGATGCCCAGAGAAATGACGACCAGCCAGTGCCACCGGCCCCAGGGAAGGCGGTCGAGGCGAGCGGGGATGTCCGTCACAACAGGCGAAGCGTTCAACGGCATCTCTCCCAAAAGGAAAAATCCTCCGGTGTCCGCCGGAAAAGCGAGTTCCAAGCCGGTGGATGGAGGTGGTATTTACAATGAATTCATTTTCCGGACGCGATCGTCATGCTTACGCAATCGCATGCTTAACTGAGTATAACACAGTGTCCATGACTCCGCTTTTTCCATGTCCCATTGCACTGCGCGGGTCAACCCTGCCCACTTTTTGAACAGGCTCCTAGCGCCCAGTTTCGAGGCATTGATGAACCACCTCTTGAGGTTTCGGGCGGAGTACTTCACAATTACGTGAAGACGGTTGATTTGGAGAAATATCTTTTGCCGGGAATGAATAAAGTATATATCCAGTACGCGCTTCCAACTTTTTGGGACGTACAGGGCACAGCGCATTTGATGAGGTGCTTTTCACTAAACGAGAAACTGTCTTTGCAACGCGATCGTTGGCGATTGGATCCTGAATGTCGTCGGAGATGCGCCTCGTCGGGAATCATGTTGAGTCACTGGATGTTCTCTACGGTCCAGGGGAGAGCAGCAGACAAAGTTGCTTGGGGACATGGGATAAACCAAATTCCGACAGGGAAACGCCAGTAGATACAGCGTTTGACTGGAGCCAAAAACGCAATATCTGGGATCCTATCGCCTGTCCAGTGGACTTTATCCCCATTCTCCTGAGGTGGAGGAGGGGCCTATGCCGCGGTATGAATCGGAATTGGCGGGGAAAGTCGCGGTCGTGACGGGAGCGGGCAGGGGGATCGGCAGAGCGATCGCGCTTGGCTATGTCAGAGCGGGCGCCGCGGTGTGTTGCGCCGCCCGGACAGAGTCTGAGATCGACGGCGCGGTGGACGAGATGGAGGCAAGCGGCGGCGCAGGCCTGGCCGTGCAGACGGACGTGACGCAACGGGTGTCCGTGCGGAATCTGTACGATGCGGCTGCCCGGCGCTTTGGCGGCATCGATTTGGTCGTGATCAACGCCGGTGTGAGTTTCGACCACCGCACCGTGGAAGAAAGCGATCCGGAGCAATGGAAGGCCACCATGGAGGTGAATATGACGGGGGCGTACTACTGCGCGCAGGAAGCGATTCCCCACCTGAAGCGGCGGGGTGGAGGCAAGATGATCTTCGTGGGTTCCGGCCTGGGTCACCGCGGGATTCCCGAAAGGTCGGCGTACGCCTGTTCCAAGGCTGGCGTATGGATGCTCACCCGGGTTCTCGCGCAGGAACTGTGGCCGCACGGCATCGCGGTGAACGAATTGATTCCCGGTCCTGTGCAGACATCGATCGACGGCGGGCGGCCGGACGACAGAAACGCCGTGTCCCGGATCGCGAGTGAATGGCACAAGACGCCGGAGGACATCGTGTCCCTGGCCCTGTTTCTGGCCACTCAGCCTGCGCTGGGACCGACCGGCCAGACATTCAGCATGATGCGGCGCGATCTTTGAGCGGTTGTTCAAAAAGTGGGCAGAACTCCCTTGGGACATGGGATAAAGTCCGCACAGCAGGCGCCCCAATCCCCCTGTCGTGTTTGAGGCTTCAGTCAAACACGACAGGCACCATAGTGCGCCTGCCGTAATTTGGGTGATCCCATGTCCCATTGCACCGTGCGCGTCTTACCTGCCCACTTTTTGAACAGGCTCTTTGAGAGGGTGATTCCGTGTTTCTGCGCGAAGTCCGTTTGTTCGATTGGCCGCAAAAGCCGGCGTACCCGTTTGACCTGCCGGCTTTTCAGGGCATCGACTCCCTGGATTTCAACCGATTCATCACGTTTTTCGTGGGGGAGAATGGGACGGGCAAGTCCACCCTGCTGGAGTCCCTGGCGATCCAGGCGGGATTCAACCCGGAGGGCGGTTCCAGGGGAAACCGGTTTTCCACCGCGCAGACGGAATCGGAATTGTGGGATCACCTCAAACTGAGCTGGCTGCCAAAGGCGACCGAAGGATTCTTTTTTCGCGCGGAGAGTTTTTTCAACTTTGCGAGCTATATTGATGAGATGGCGAAGGAGCCTTTTGCGGGCGACGCCTACCGGGCGTACGGCGGAAAATCCCTGCACGAACAGTCGCACGACGAATCGTTTCTCAACCTTTTTTCCAGACGGCTGTCCAGCCGCCGGCCCGCCCTGTACCTGCTGGATGAACCCGAGGCGGCCCTCTCGCCGATGCGGCAACTGGCCCTGCTGCGCATCCTGCGCGACCATGAGCGGACGGGACGGTCCCAGTTCATCGTCGCGACGCACTCGCCGATTCTCATGGGGTATCCGGGCGCCGCGCTCTTCAGTTTTGACGACGGTCCCATCCGACCTGTTCGCTATGAGGACACCCCGCATGTGGCCATCACAAGGAGATTCCTGAATTCTCCCGAGTCGATGCTGCGCGAGCTGTTCAGCGACGATTAGCGCCAGATCTGCGGGGGAGTAGAGCCAAAAATATTTGTCAGCTTGTAACCTTATCACATGTTCCCTAGGTGGGACCCCTTCATCAGATCGGATGAAACGGATCGCTGAGTTGTCAGTTTTCCGTTGACAACATCGGTGGATGAGGCTACCATAATGTTGTGGTAAACACAAGGAAAGGTGAGATAAAAATGAAAGCTTACCTGGGGACCGCACTGGTTGCCGCTGGCATGGCATGTGCTCTCTACGCTGCGCCGAGCCATGCCTATGCGGGAGAAACGCCTTTGCACACGGCGCCGACAACCGTCATCCAACAGATCATGAAAGCCCTGAAAGACGGGAAGACGCTCCCGGTGCATCGCGTTCCCTACGTTGCGCCGACACAGCCGTTGCCGTCCGGCTTTCCCGCCCCGACCCCTCCGTCTTCTTCTACTTCCCCATCTTCGACAGCCGCACCGGCCGCCAGTTCATCAGTGATTCGCTGACTTTTTACCTGCCGTCGGGGAACATTGAAACCGTGTACTCTTACGGCACTGACACGGAGGGCCAGCAGGCCTGATTGGCGCCGGTGTTGTCCGCCATCATCTATTTTTTCCGGGCGGGGAGGGACGATGATGCGGGGAATCCGCCGCTTGTGGATTCATCTGGGCGTGGCGCTGACTGTTTTTGCGGCGGTATTTCTGATTCTGCATCTCATCGCCCGCTCCCACCCCCTTTCTTCCCTGGATCCCGTGAAAACCGTCAATGCATACGCCCATGCTTTGGAAGACCACAACGGCCGCTTGGCTGCAACGTACGCTATATTTCAAGGCATGAACCGTAAGCAGGAAACGGTCTCGCTGCAACAGAATGTAGGCTATGATCCGGTCACTTATTTTCATGTTCAGGGGATGCGTTATCTGTCGCCGACGCGTGCCGTTGTCGCAGTTACGGTCATCATGGGCGGACATCGTCAGCATATCAATCTTGCTGTCAATCGTTATGATAAACACTGGATGATCTATTTTCCAAAGTTGTAGGAAAGGATACCTTCCGCATTCGATTGCGAATTTGCACGGTAAATGTGCGGCATGTATGGTAAATCGGTCTGCAAATGGGCTGCAAAGGCACAAATCACAGCAGCACAAATCACAGTACAGCACAAATCACACCACATCCCCTTGACGGGACGCGACCCATTGAACTATGATATATATGTGCATATGCGCAAAAGGTGATCGGTTGTAACACATGATCTTTCGCGTGAAGCTTGGAGGAATGGAAGTGGAAAACGATTTCACACCGGCTTATTATCAAATCAAACGAAACATTCGAGCCAAGATTGCTTCGGGAAATTTAAAAAAGGGCGATGTGCTGCCAGGCCGCAATTCGCTCGTCGCGGAGTATGAGTGCAGTTGGGGCACCCTGAATCGCGCGATCAATGAACTGATTTTAGAAGGGGTGCTGGTTGCCGAAAGAGGAAAGGGAACGTATGTTTCTAGTTCCCATGTTTCTGAGGATAGCGGCAAGTCGCTTGCGCCGATCAAAGTATGGCTCTGTCACCCGTTTCCGAGCGTTTATATTTCACTTGTTGAGATGATGGAAGGAATGCGGGAAGTCGCCGTCGAACGGGGCCGTCCGATTGAATTTCTCGACTCGGTTACGAGCCGCGCCGAACCGACAGACTTAACCGGATATATCGTTGTGACGCCGTCCAACCGGCAGTTTAAGCAACTGCAACGAGCTTGGGACCGCGGCGAGCGATTTGTTGTCTTGAATTCGGACTTTGAAGACGCTCATTTTTCCACCATCAATGCCGATATTTATGGTTCGACGCGCGCCGCGACTGAGCATCTGATTCAACACGGCCATCGACGGATCGGCCTTATGGGTATCCGTTATGGGTTCTCCAATTATGAACGTCGAATCGTTGCATGCCGCGATGCCTTACATGAAGTGGGGGCGCCTTTTCACAGTGAATGGATTGTAGAAAGGCTGGAGAGTCACCACGAGACCAAGAAACTGTTTCGGGAATGGTTGGAAACCCACCCGGAATGCACAGCCATATTTGCAGCCGATTACACATCCGCGCTGATATTGATGGAAATCGTTCAAGAAAAGCAAATTCGGATACCGGAGGATCTCTCTCTCTTCGCTTCGGGGGAAGCGCCCTCTGCTTCGATGTTGAAAGTTGCTCTATCTACGGTGGTGCAGCCATTTTTAGAACTTGGCAAACGTGCGGTGTCCAGGTTGGTGGATGAAAGGTGGGACCTCGGGACTGAGCTTTTGTCTTCCCGTTTGATGATTCGAGAATCCGTTGCGGAGCGCATCAAGAAACGATAAGGCGGAGGATGTCCATGTCGAGGCGCGCTTTTTTAATCCATATTCACGAAGGTATGGCTGAGGAGTATAAAAAGAGGCACAAAGAAGTTTGGCCTGAGGTGAAAGATGCTTTGAAGGCGAATGGAGTGTTCAACTACTCGATTTATTTGCAGGGGCATACTCTCTTCGCTTATATGGAGATGGAAGGCGATTTCGAACAGGGATTTCGCAAATTACATCAGGACCCGGCCAGTGTTCGCTGGCGAGAATTCATGGCGGATATCATTTTGCGCGATGAAAATTTTGGATTTCACTTTCTCGAAGAGGTTTTTCATATGGATTAGTCGGACGATTGAATGTCTGGTCAGACGATCGGAATGTTTGGGAGGGGCAAATCCGTGACGAAACCGCTGAATGTATTGTTCATTACAGTTGACCAGTTACGATATGACAGCTTGGGTTGTAATGGGCATCCATTGGTTAAAACCCCTCATATTGATCAACTTGCAGCTGGCGGTGTGCGATTTGAAAACGCTTTTGTTCAGTCGGCTGTTTGTGCGCCTTCACGGGCGTGTCTCTATACGGGACGTTATGTACACAACCATCGCGTTCGATTTAACGAGGTTCCCTTTGGAGCGGGTGAGAGAACCATTGCAGATTATTTTCGCGAAGCGGGATACCGTTCAGCATTGATAGGCCGGACACATTTCACGCCAATCACAGAAACGTATGGATTTGAATATTACGCGTACTATGACGGTCTCCCGTCAAAGGATGCCTATTCGAATTATCCGGACTATCTCCGCAAGTGCGGGTATTGTGAGGAGGACATTACATTCCGTTACTGGCCGAAAGAATTGACGCCAATCCCAGGCCATGAAGCATATCCGGAGGATTTTCAGGAAGCATTCTATCCTTCGAGGATTGCGGAGGAGCACAGTGATACCGCATACCTGACCAACGAGGCGATCCGTTTCATGCATGAAACGGAAGATAGGCCCTGGATGCTTCATCTATCCTACTGGAAGCCGCACTTACCTTTCAGTGTTTCGGAACCCTACCATGGCATGTACGATCCAAGTGAAGTCCCGATGCCACAGTTGATGGACAATGAGTTGGACATGAAACCTGCTTTACAAAATTTGTTCCGGGAAGAACGCAGAGGGAATTTTCTCAGTGATGAAACGTTGTTGCGTCAAGTTCGCGCCGTTTATTACGGGATGATCACGCAAATCGATGACCACCTGGGCCGTTTGTTCAATGAGATGAAACAGATGGGGATTATGGAAAATACCCTGATTGTCTTTATATCGGACCACGGCGAATACCTTGGGGATCACCATATGGTGGAAAAGGAGCTCTTCTATGACCAGGCTGTCCATGTCCCTTTGATTCTACACCTTCCGGGTGTTGTCCCAAGGGGTATGGTCGATCGCAACTTTGCTGAAGCGGTGGATATCCTGCCAACCTGTCTTGATGCCGCCAAGTTGTCCATTCCCAATGGGGTGACGGGGCGGAGTCTGCTGCCCTTGATCAACGGGGAAACGACTTCTTGGCGCCAGGAAGTATTTGCTGAATGGGATTTTCAATATTACCATTTCCGAAAGTATTTACACCTGCAGCCTCAGCAATGTAAAGCCATCATGGTTCGCAACCAAGAATGGAAGTATGTGCACTATAGTGATCAACCTTGTGAACTCTACAATTTAATCGAGGACCCAAACGAATTCCGCAACCTTGCCGACGACCCCTCATTTCGCGAAAAAGCAGAGGAAATGCGTGTGAAAATCCTGAATTGGCGGATGCACACAGAGGACAAAGATCCGGAGATGGATTATACATTCGCAACCTATCTACGTAATCCTTGGAACGATTAAGCGAATCGGATAAAGCCGGCATAATCCAAAGTGAACGTAATTGAAAAGCGTGGTTGGGGTTGTTGAAAGCGCATACGTCCTCCGCCGGTATTCGTGTGATGTTTGACCAAAATCAGGAAAGTGCTTGATTGCACTGCGGGGAGGTGAATGCCGTCGAGAACAGTTCGGCATTTTGAACAGAATCGCAGGGGAGTTCACGCTGGCAGCGCATTTTCAACAGCCGTGTTTGAATGTATAACGTCTGACAACCACTTTTAGGGAGGAATCAGGTTATGAGGTTATCAAATAAAGTAGCCATTTTGGCGGGGATGGGGGGATTGCTTGATGGATACGATCTGATTGTCATATCGGGTGCAATTACTTTAATCGCAAAAACGTTTTCCATCACTTCTCCCTCTGTGAAAGGACTCCTGATCGGTATAGCTTTCCTCGGAGGGTTTTTTGGCTCTCTGTTCCTTAGCAGGCTGATTGACGAATATGGCCGAAAGATGATGTTTGTCCTAGACTTGTTCTTATTTATCGGAGGGACGTTGATTTCCGCTCTGGCGGTGAACGTACCCATGCTTTTTGTGGGAAGATTCTTTACAGGTCTGGCAATCGGAGTCGACTTGGCCGTCAGTTGGACCCTTGTTGCAGAATTTTCACCAAAGGAACGTCGAGGGTTTTTGCTGTCATTACAGTTTATTTTATGGGGTATTGGAGCGATGGTATCATTTCTAATCCTGGACATGTTCTTGTCTGTTGGTACAGGGGCTTGGCGGTTCGCGTTCTTGGTCGGACTCATCCCCGCCATTGTCGTCCTCTTGATAAGGAGGTCTATCCCGGAATCCCCACGATGGTTGGCTTCGAAAGGAAAAGTGAAAGAAGCTAATGATATTATCAAAAATTCGGATACTGACATATCCGCAGAAACACTGACCGTATTGAACTCAAGCTCACATCGCTACGCATGGTCCTCGTTGTTTGGTGGCAAATTGATCCGCTTGGTTGTCGGTGTCTTTATCTCTACATTCCTGGCGTTTTTCTTGACGGCCCCCATCAATTTATACACCTCGCAGGTGCTGACAACGGTAGGTCTAACAGGCAGTCTGCAGGTATCGTTGCTGGGTTCGGCCTTTGTCTGGTTGTTCAATGTGATTGGGTTTATCGCGGGAGGATTATTAATAGACAAAGCAGGCAGAAGGCCCGTGGGGATCATTGCCTTTGGGTTAATGACGGCGATCCTGGGATTCCTGCTTGTTTTTAAAGTTTCACCGGCACTGTTTTTTGTGCTATGGATTGTGATGGAGTTTCTCGGTGCTTTTGGCGCAAGCGTTACCTGGACCTGGGCTGCCGAATTGTTCCCCACGTCCGTCAGAGCTTTTGCCATGGGCGTCAACAGTTCTGCAAACAGGTTGAGCGGCTTCGTCTCATCGTACGTGATTGCCCTGATTTTGGCGCAATCGATAAAATTGTTATATATATCGGGAATTTGCGCGGGGGTGGTCATCATCTTTATCATCGCAGTTGTCATCAATGTGGAATCCAGGGGCAGGGCACTCGAAGACATCTCTGAACTGAGCCTGTAATTCGCGGGAATTGTGGAAAATGGCTGATTTTGCAGGGGGAGTTGCTAGCTGGATCGATGGATCGGATGGTCGAACGGTTTGAAGCTCGGACAGCACCTGAAAAAATCGCCCGGAACGGGGCACACCCCCGAATCCGGGCGTTGACAGGGGGGAGCGGGCTGTGCTATATTACGTTTTGCCGCTCGGCAGGGGAACAGCCCGGCGCGGACGGCGGATCCGATCCTTGAAAACTAAATCCGTATCGGACATCACGCGAAACCACGCAACTGAGAGTTTGATCCTGGCTCAGGACGAACGCTGGCGGCGTGCCTAATACATGCAAGTCGAGCGCTTGCGCCGCCTTCGGGGGGCGCGAGAGCGGCGGACGGGTGAGGAGCAC